>JAAETT010000354.1 GCA_024228115.1 bacterium | reverse complement strand
TCCGAATAGAGCCTTGAATCAATCGCACTGAAGTGGCCTTGTTGGGTGTCGGTGGAGAAGCCTTGTAACTCCTTCATCTCACACTCACAGGGCCATTTCAATGTCCGGCGTTCACCTCACAACGACGGATTGGGGCTAGGTGGGCTGCTGAAGCTGCTGCACGGTGGTGATCCATGCGTTCGTCTGGCCGGGTCAGCGGGCATCGGCAAGACGCTCCTCCTTCGCAGAGTCGCGCAGGAACTCGGAGACAGCTGGCGCTGCGTGTATCTGCCGTATCCCAAGCTCGAGCCGGAGGAGCTGTGGGTTTGGATCGCTGAGGAGCTCGGAGCGCGCGGTACGGCCAAGGAGGCGGTGGCAAGGGTCGCGGCCAGGGCACACGACCGAGGAGGCGCGTTGCTGGTCATGGTCGACGACGCACATCTCCAACCGCCAGAAACCCGCCGGAGCCTGGCGAAAGCCTGTGCTCTCCAGGCCGGGCTGCGGCTTCTCCTTTGCGAGACGGCTGAGCTGCCCGCGAACGAGGGCGAAGGAGCGCCTGGCGAAATCTGGCTGACAGAGCCTTTGTCTCCCACGGAGGCGCGGGAATACCTGCGCGAGCGGTTGCGATTGGGAGGCGCCTCGAGCGAGATGTTTGCGCTCTTCGACGATGCGGCGATCGCCGAGCTGCATCGAGAGGCCGGCGGCTCCTTGGCTGCGCTTCACTCGTTGGCGACCGCCTTGATCCGTCGACAAGCGTCCACCCGGAGGGCAGAGACGTCGATGGCCAGTGAACCAGCACCGAATCCGCCTGCCGAGGTTGCCCCGAAGCCGCGAACTGAGGCGATGGCAGCGGACGCTCCGTCTGCCGAGGCAGGATCCGCCCCGGACGAGGTTGCGGACTCTCCGCGCCGGCCCATGACGGATCGCGAGGCGATCGCCGAGCTTGCTGCGAACCTGCCGTCCACCTATCGGCGGCCGGCTCCCGGGCCCGAACTCGTCACCCCCGAGCGTCAACAGGCTGCGGCGGAGAGCCCGCGATCTTCGCGCCCCGCGTTGGGAAACCCCGACCTCGATCGTGCGTCATCGGTTCCGGCTGCCGAGGGGCCTCTTCGCGAGCCTGTGGCGGGCCGTCTCCCTCGTCCTGAACCGGGCTGGATCGCAGCCTTGCGGGAGGCCCTGTCCGATGATCGGGCACGCTGGGTTGCACTGGGCCTTCTCGGGGGACTTCTGTTGGGCTTCAGCGGCTCCCTGCTCGCCGTGGTCTGGCTCACGCCTGGTGAAACGCCGAGCGAGATCGTGGAGACGCCCCCCTCGAGTGTTCCCGCCTCGATCGATGTCGCTGCGCCGGCTCCAGCGACGGATTCGGTGGTTGCTCTCCCAGAAGTGTCGGATCGAATGGGCATTGCGGTTGGTGTCGCTACCGAGGGACCCCCGGAACCCCGAATCGAAGAAACGCTGCCCCCTCGGAACGAAGAACGGACCTCGATCGATTCGCCCGTGGTCGTGACTCCGGTTCTGGGCCGGATGAACGTGAACGCAATTCCCTGGGCCAACATCGAGATCGACGGAGAACCTGCCGGCGAGACACCGTTGGGCGAGCTGGCCGTTCCACGAGGCTCGCGCCAGATCGTGGCGCGTTTCCCGGATGGGCAGGTCACGACGCGTACCGTGGAGCTCGGGGAGGACGAGATCTTCCTCGTTCTGCGCCCCGACGAACGCTGACCGTCGGCTTTCCCGAAAACTGCCGAGGCTGCCGACCGCTACGGGCGCTTCGGGGGAAGTAGATCCGTGATGGTTCCCGCCGCCAGCTCGGCGGCCATGGCGATGGTCTCCGAGAGCGTCGGATGCGGGTGGACGGTGAGCCCGATGTCTTCGGCATCGGCGCCGAGCTCGAGCGCCAGGGTGGCTTCTGCGATCAGGTCGCCGGCGCCGGGGCCCGTGATGCCTGCGCCGACCAGGCGCCCATCTTCTTCTGAGAAGAGCAACTTGGTCAGGCCTTCGCTGCGGCCGATGCCGAGGGCGCGGCCGCTCGCAGCCCAGGGAAAGACGGCTTTGCGCACCAGGATGCCTTCGGCCTTGGCTGTTTCCTCGGTGACGCCGGTCCAGGCGATCTCGGGATCCGTGTAGGCGACCGAGGGAATGGCGCGTGCGTCGAAGGAAGCGGGAAGGCCGGCAATGACTTCGGCAGCGGTCTTACCCTCGTGGGTCGCCTTGTGTGCGAGCATGGGCTGGCCGGTGAGATCGCCGATGGCGTAGATGTGAGCCAGGTTGGTGCGTTGCTCGGCATTCACGGATACGAAGCCGCGCTCGTCCACGAGGATTCCGGCGGCTTCGGCGCCGATCTGGTCGCCGTTGGGTCGGCGCCCGACGGCGACCAATACCTGATCGAAGCGCTCCTGTTCCGGAGCATCCTTTCCGGAGAAGGTCACGACCAGACCATCGGCCTTGCTCTCGATCCTTTCGACCCGGGTGCCGAGCCAGATCGCGTCCAGGCGCTTTTTCAAGCGTCGCTCCAGGGGGCGGACCAGATCGCGGTCGGTACCGGTCATCAGACGGTCGAATAGCTCGACCACGGAGACACGAGCGCCGAAGCCCGCGTACACCGTGGCCATTTCGAGGCCGATGATGCCGCCGCCGATCACCAGCAGCTTGCCGGCGACGGATCCCAGTTCGAGAGCGGAGGTCGAATCGAGCACGCGCGGGTCATCGGGGATTCCCGGAAGCTCCACGGTGCGCGAGCCAGCCGCGATGATCGCGTTCTGGAAGCGGATGCGGCGGGTGCCATCCTTTCCATGGACCTCGAGTTCGTGGCTGCCGACGAACCGGCCCTCGCCCTGGATGATCTCCACGTGTCGTTGTTTCGCCAGTCCGGAGAGGCCTCGGGTCAACCCCAGGACCACCTCGTTCTTGCGCGCGCGAATCCGTTCGAGATCGAGCCGAGGCGTTCCGAAATCGACACCGTGCTCTGCAAGCGCTGCCGCTTCCTCGATCACATCGGCCATATGCAACAGGGCCTTCGAGGGGATGCAGCCGACATTCAGGCAAACGCCACCGAGCGTCGCGTGGCGCTCGACCAGCGTGACCTTCTTGCCGAGATCGGCCGCCCTGAAGGCTGCGGTGTAGCCGCCGGGGCCGCCGCCCAGGACGAGCACTTCCGTATCCGGCGCAGATGAGCTGAGGGTCGGGGCCGCAGTGGCCTCCGCTTTTTCGGAGGGCTCCGGTTCCGCAGCCGCCGGCGTCTCCACTGCCGCGGACGCCTCCACCTGCACGACACAGAGCGCATTGCCTTCGCCGACCTGATCGCCGACACGGACCAACATTCGCTCGACGATGCCTGCGACCGGCGAGGGCACGTCCATCGAGGCCTTCTCGCTTTCGATGGTGACGATGGAATCCTCGACGGCGAGGGTGTCGCCGGGGCCGACCAGCAGATCGACGACATCGACGCCGTCGAACTCCCCGATATCGGGGACGCGAACCGTGACGGCTTCCGGCATCAGAGCAGCAGACGCCGGAGATCCGAGAGCAGGCCCGAGAGGTGGCTGGTGAAGCGCACGGCGTCCGCGCCGTCGATCACCCGATGGTCATAGGAGAGGGAGAGCGGCAGGATGAGCCTGGGGATGAAGGCTCCATCCTGGTGAACGGGCTTCCATTCCATGCGGGAGATGCCGAGGATGGCGACCTCCGGATGATTCACGATCGGCGTAAAGAAGGTGCCTCCGATCCCGCCAAGGCTCGAAATGCTGAAGCTTCCGCCCTGCAGATCCGACGGTCGCAGCTTGCGCGTGCGGGCACGTTCCGAGAGATCCCCGAGCACGCCGGCCAGTTCGAAGAGGCCTTTGTTCTCCGCGTCCGGGATCACCGGCACGACGAGGCCATTTTCCGTCTCCACAGCGACCCCGATGTTGAAATAACGCTTCAAGATCAGGTTCTCGCCGGTGAGATCGAGGGACGCATTGAAGTGCGGGAAGTCGCGCAGCGCCGTCGTGACGGCTTTGACGACGAAAGGCAAGAAGGTGAGCTTCACTCCGCGACGTTCTGCCTCGGGCTTCTGGCTCTTCCGGAACGCATCGAGTTCGGTGATGTCCGCTTCATCGAATTGCGTGACATGAGGGACCGTGACCCAACTCCGATGCAGGTTGGAGGCCGAGAGCTTGCGGATACGGTTCAGCGGCTGCAGCTCCGTTTCGCCGAACTTCGAGAAATCGATCTCGAGGGGAGCCGCGACCTGCACGCCGGCGATCGGAACGCCGCCGCCGGCGCCGCCGCTGACCAGTGATTTGACGAAGGCCTGGACGTCGTCCTTCAGGATGCGGCCCTTGCGCCCGCCTCCGGGCACGAGAGTGAGATCGACGCCCAGCTCGCGCGCGAGCCGACGAACCGATGGGCTGGCGTGGGCCTTGGCCGGTTTCCAGGCCTCGGGCGGGTCTTCGCCTTCTTCCAGGATCGTCGGCACCGCCATGGCGTTCGGCGTGCCCAGAGCCGGGGCTGCGGCGGATGCAGACGGCTCGGGCTGCGGAGTTGGTCTGGCTGCAGACGGCTCGGGCTGCGGAGTTGGTCTGGCTGCAGGCGGCTCGGGCGTCGGCGGCGGTTGGGCATCGGGTCGTTCTTCGGCGGGTACCCCGTCGCTCGCAGGTTCGATGACCGCGATCAGGTCTCCTTCGCTGATCTGATCCCCCAACGCGACACGCAGCTCCTGGACGACGCCCGCGCAGGGCGCTGGAACTTCCATGGTGGCCTTGTCGCTTTCGAGCACGATCAGCGATTGCTCTTTCTCGACCGTGTCGCCGGCGCTGACCATCAACTCGACGACTTCGACGCCCTGGAAATCGCCGATGTCGGGAAGACGGAATTCGAGAAGGCTGCTCACGTGTCTAGACCTTCCAAGGGTGCGGTTTGGAAGGATCGATGCCGTATTTCTCGAGGGCGGCCTGGACTCTCTTCGGCGGGAGATGTCCCTCGTCCGAAAGAGTCTTCAACGCTGCGGCTGCGACGAAGTAGCGATTCACTTCGAAGAAGTGGCGCAATCGCTCCCGGGTGTCCGAGCGCCCGAAGCCGTCGGTTCCCAGGCTGCGGAAGCGCGCACGCACGAACGGCCGGATCTGGTCGGGAAGGGCCTGCATGTAGTCCGTTGCTGCGATGACCGGTTCCTGGGCATCTCCGAGGCTCTCTTCGACATAGCTCTTGCGTTGGGGCTCCGTGGGGTGGAGGCCATTCCAGCGTTCGGCTTCCATTCCGTCCCGCCGCAGCTCGTTCCATGAGGTGACACTCCAGACTTCCGCGCGAACCTGATGATCACTCTCGAGCAGCTCCGCAGCCGCCAGGACCTCGCGAAGGATCGTGCCGCTGCCGAGCAACCGCACTTTCGGCCCGTCGCCGGCGGGTGCTTCGCGAAGCCGGTACATGCCGCGCAGGATCCCCTCCCGGGAGCCTTCGGGCATGGCGGGCTGGGCGTAGTTCTCGTTCATCACCGTCAGGTAGTAGAAGACGTTTTCTCCGTCGCTGTACATTCGTTGCATGCCGTCTTGGAGAATCACGGCCAGTTCGTAGGCATATGCCGGGTCGTAGGTCCGGCAGTTCGGAACCGTTGCGGCGAGCAGCGGGCTGTGACCGTCCTGATGCTGAAGGCCTTCCCCCGAGAGCGTCGTCCTCCCGGCTGTGCCGCCTAGCAGGAAGCCCCGCACCTGGGAATCCGCGGCGGCCCAGATCAGATCGCCGACACGCTGGAAGCCGAACATCGAGTAGAAGATGAAGAACGGAATCATCGGCAGGCCGTGGTTCGTGTACGACGTGCCCGCAGCAATCCACGAGGCCAGTCCGCCCGCTTCGTTGATTCCCTCCTGAAGGATCTGGCCGCCCTTGTCCTCGCGGTAGTACGAGATCGTATCCGAATCAACGGGTTCGTAGAGCTGACCTTCCGAAGCGTAGATTCCGACTTGCCGGAAGAGTCCTTCCATTCCGAAGGTGCGCGATTCGTCGGGCACGATGGGGACGATGCTCGGGCCGATCTCCTTGTCCTTGGTGAGCGCGGAGAGCATTCTCACGAAGGCCATGGTGGTGGAGATTTCTCGCTCGCCGGTTCCATCCAACAGCGATTGAAAGGCCGACAGCGCTGGAATCTCGAGCCTCGGCATCTCGGCTCTGCGCGCGGGCAGGGAGCCACCCAGGGCCGCACGTCTCTCTTGCAGGTAGCGGAGTTCCGGGCTGTTGGCGTCGGGCTTGTAGAAGGGCGTCTCCCCGATCTTGTCGTCGGGGATCGGGATTCGATAGCGATCGCGGAACTTCTTCAGGGATTCTTCGCCGAGCTTCTTCTGTTGGTGGGTGAAGTTCTTGCCCTCACCCGCTTCGCCCATGCCATAGCCCTTCACCGTCTTGGCGAGGATCACGGTGGGTTGGCCGGTCGTATGGACGGCGGCGTCGTAGGCCGCATAGACCTTGCTCGGGTCGTGGCCTCCCCGGTTCAGCTGCCAGATGTCGTCATCCGTGAAGTTGGCCACCATGGCTTCGAGTTCGGGATGGGCGCCGAAGAAATGCTCCCGGACATAACGCCCGCCCCGGGATTTGTAGTTCTGGTAGTCGCCGTCGACGGCGCTTTCCATGCGCTCGAGCAGCAGGTTCTTCTTGTCGCGGGCCAGAAGTGGATCCCAGCGATCGCCCCAGATCACCTTGATGACGTTCCAACCTGCGCCACGGAAGGTGCCTTCGAGTTCCTGGATGATCTTGCCGTTGCCACGTACCGGCCCGTCGAGCCGCTGCAGGTTGCAGTTCACGACGAAGATCAGATTGTCCAGGTTCTCGCGGGCAGCAAGGCCGATGGCACCGAGGGATTCGGGCTCGTCCATCTCACCATCACCCATGAACGCCCAGACCTTGCGCTGGCCCATCTCGGCCAGGCCCCGGTTCTCCAGGTACTTCATGAAGCGCGCCTGGTAGATGGCGGAGATCGGGCCGAGGCCCATCGAGACCGTCGGAAATTGCCAGAAGTCCGGCATCAACCAGGGGTGGGGGTAGGAGGTGAGGCCGTCGCGCTCGACCTCGCGCCGAAAATCGTAGAGTTGGGCTTCGCTGATGCGCCCCTCGAGGAACGCTCGGGCGTAGATGCCCGGCGAGCAGTGGCCCTGGATGTAGAGAAGGTCCGGCCCGTCCGGATGATCCGGCCCCTTGAAGAAGTGGTTGAAGCCGACGTCGTAGAGCGTGGCCGCACTCGCGAAGCTGGCGATGTGTCCACCGAGTTCGGAGACTTCCCGATTCGCCTGCACCACCATCGCCATCGCATTCCAGCGGATGATCGAGCGGATGCGGTGCTCGAGCCCGGGTTCGCCGGGCATCTGGGGCTCGTTGCTTGCGTGGATCGTATTCAGGTACGCGGTGTTGGCCGAGTAGGGCAGGTGGGCCCCCGAGCGCCGCGCCTTGTCGATCAAGCGCTCGATCAGGAAGTGGCCGCGCTCGACGCCTTCATTGCGGATCGCGGAGTCGAGGGCATCCAGCCACTCTGCGGTCTCTTGCGGATCGAGATCCGTCTTCGGATCGGCCATGGCTTCCCCTGTGTTGCCTCGTGAAGAGTCGCACCCAGGAAATCGGTTACCAAGGGCCGTCTACTTGAGGCCAACCCACCGGCGTCGTTGCGAAATGCACCCGCTCTCGGCCCTGTGGTCGTGGCTTCCTTCGGGGGCTTCGGGGCTTCAGTGCAGTCGTCGGGTCGTCCAACGCCCGGTCGCCAGGTAAGCACCGTTCAACACGGTCATCAGGCCGGCACTGACGAGGCTGGCGACGAACACTCCGCGGGGGCCCATTGCCAGGCCCCAATCGCTGGCGAGATAGAAGCCGCCGGGGATCGTCACGAGCATCGTGAGCCCGAGTGAGATGGCCATGGGAACGGTCATGTCTCCGGCGCCCTGGAGAGTTCGGAAGAACACGAAGGAGAAGCCGAAGAAGAAGAACTGACCGGCTTGATAGGCCATGAACTCGGCACCGAGGCGAACGATCTCGGGATCGTCGGTGAAGAGCGCCATCAACGGCTCGCCGAAGAAGAAGAGCCCCAGGGCGATCGACCACAGAAGCGGGGCGTGTACGCCCAACCCTACGGCGACGGCTCGCCAGGCCCGAGGGATGTTGCCTGCGCCCAGGTTCTGGCCCACCAGGGTCGCGGCAGCTCCCGCCAGGGGGAAAGCGATCATCGGGCCGACCATGCCGAGCCGAAGGCCGATCGAGTAGGCGGATTGAGCCTGCTCGCCGAAGCTTCCCATCAGTCTGAGAAATGCCACGTTGACGACGAAGCCACCTAACATCTGAAGCCCCGGTCGCCACGAAAGCGACAGGATGCGGCCCAGCCACTCCCGATCCGGCCGCAGGTGGTGCGGCCGCAGGTGAATGCGGCTGCGCCCGCCGAAGAGCACGCGGAACATCAGGGTCAGGCCGAAGATCTGGCCGAAGGCCAATCCCGCGGCAACGCCGAGGACGCCGAGGGCCGGAACCGGGCCCGCGCCGAACATCAACAGGTACTCGGCACATAGGGCGATCGGGATCTGCAGGATGCTGATCAGCATCGGTGTCGTCGTGTCGCCGGCACCCTGCAGTACGCCCTGGAAGAGCATGCCGAAGAAGAAGCCAAAGGAGAGCAAGAGGGAGAGGCGCACGTAGGGGACGCCGAGTTCGAGCACGGCCGGGCTGACGTTCATCGCGCCGAGCAGGCGCCCGGCGAAGAGCAGTCCGATCAGCGCCACGGTTACGGACATCCCCGCGCCGATCAGCAAGACCTGGCCAGTGACTCGTTCGGCCCGCGCCTGGTTGCCCTCGCCGATGGCCCGGGAGATCAACGCCTGAGCGCCGAAACTGCCGCCCATGGCCAGCATGAAGAAGACCTGGCGGATCGACTGGTTGGTGACGACGACCGCGGTGGTGGCCTGTTCGCCGAGACGGCTGAGGAATGTGAGGTCGACCATCTGGAAGGTCGCCTGGGCGAGGCTAGTGACGATCAGCGGCAAGGCCAGGACGAACAGGGAGACGAGCAGGCGCCCCCGGGTGTGGTCGTGGCTCGTCCAGGATCGAGCGCGGGCAGGAGTCTCCGCGCCCGATCCGGCTTGCTCGCTCACGTGCGGTCCAGGTCTCCGAGGAAGCCGGCTACGGCTTCCGTGAACGCGTCGTTCCTGTCGCCGGCAACCATATGACCGGCATCTGAGACATCCTCGAATCGCGCATGGGGTACGAGTTCCAGGAATTCGCGTGCATGCTCCTCGCCTACGAGTTCGCTCATCCGGCCGCGAACCAACATCGCAGGGATGGCGAGTGCGCGCGCAGCGTCGAGGAGGTCTTCCTGACGCAGCGCCAGGCCGGGGCGATTGCGGCCGGTCATGAAGGCCGGATCCCAATGCCAGAACCAGCGACCGTCCTCGCGTTGGCGCAGGTTCTTGGCCAGGCCTTCCGTGGAATTCGGGCGAGGCCGGTGGGGCAGGTAGGTCGCGATGGCGTCGGCGGCTTCCTCGAGGTTTTCGAAACCCTCGTGAACCCGCTCGGACATGAAGCCCATGATCTTCGCGGCACCATCCAGATCCATGCGCGGGGTGACGTCGACCAGCACAAGGGCAGCAAAGGGCGCGCTCTCGGCGCCGTGGGTGCCGAGCAGCGCTGAGATTCCGCCCAGGGATGCGCCGACCACCACCGGCGGACGTCCGAGTGCTCGGGCCACGCAAACGGAATCCTGGCCGTAGCGTCTGAGTGTGTAGTCGGTGGCCGGATCCCAATCGCTATCGCCGTGTCCGCGCAGGTCGAGGCTGAGCGCGTACCAACCCTGGTCGGCCAACGCTTCTGCGCTTCCCTTCCAGGAGTGGCGGGTCTGGCCGCCACCATGTTGGAAGAGCACGGCCGGAGCGTCCGGATCTCCCCACGCGGAAGCGACGAGGCGCAGGCCGTCATCCGTGCGAAAGCAGATCTCGCTCCCGTTCATGCGTTCTCTTCGAGGGCATTGAAGCGGGCGAGGATCTGCTCGCCATCTGGATGGGCGAGGATGCGGCCGCTCAGAAGCTTCTTCTGCTGGTCGGCGGCCAGCTTCGGCTGGTCCACGGTCGCCCAGTGCACGATGCCCTCCCAGATGGGATCGACGAGTTCATGCCCGGGGACGCGGGCGCCGTTTCGTCCCGTGAAATGAACACTGCGCAATTCACCGAGGAAGAGCCGCAACGAGGTGACGTGCACCTCTTCATCCCGGCGGATTCGCTCGACGATCTCTGAGGCGTGGTTCGCTTCGTTGCGTCGATCCGTGAAGAGCTCCGGATCGCGAAGCAGGGATTCGGTCATGGAGAATCCCAGTTCTGCCCGGAACTCGATCAGCAGCAGATTGAGCAGAAACGAAAGCAAGCGAGCGTGGCCTTCCGGGATTTCCGGCGGAAGCACGAGATCCCCTTCCGGCCGCGCGATGTTTTCCGGTACCGTGGGCTCTGGGTAGTCCACGTCACCGAAGGCCAGGTCACGAAGCACGAACCACATGATGTCGTGCCCGCCAATGCCCCGGGCCGGCTCGCCGCCCTCGTCCAGGCCATGGGCTGTCAGCATTCCGCCATTCAGATGGCCGATTCCCATCTCGGAGATGTCTTCTTCCACCACGTCCCGGAAATCCGGGAAGGTCATGTCGGCCAGCACCCGTCCCCGCGCCTCGATATGCCCGGTGATGGTGAGGGTGTTCCAGAAGGTCTGTCCCAGGCCCTCCTGGAGCATCAGCTTCATCTGGGCCTGGTTCGGGTACCGGATGCCGCCTAGCAAGGAGGCGTCTGCTGCCAGGAGTTCCCCGCCGCGAGCACGCAGCGCATCGGTCCATGCCTCGATGGCGGGTCCGCGGCGCAGGAGGCGCGGCGGAATGTAGGTGCCGTCGGCGTCGAACCCGCCGTGTAGCTGCTGGCCGTCCTCTACCTGGGGCGACGCATAGTCGTGGGAGCGCATCAGCTCGTCCTGGGAGAATCGGAGGCTCGTCATGTTCAACTCCCTTCCCTGTGGACGAGTGCGCGGCCCACGAAGCGGGTGATCTCGCCTAGCAATGCGGGGCGTGGCGTGCGTTGTTCGGCTCCGTAGCGAAGTGCCTGGTTGACCAGTCCGACGATTCCGTGGGCAATCACATCCGGATTCATGTCGGCTACCAGCCGCCCGGCCTCCATGCCATGCCGAAGCCCCTGGGCGATGGATTCGGCCAACTGCTCGGGCAGGCCGGCTGAGCGCGGCAGATCTGCAGCGATCAAGGCCGCATCGGCGAACGTCGTACGCAGGGTGCCCGGATTCTCGTCCGAGTAGGCCAGCAGGGCTTCCAGCGAACGATAGATGCGGTCTTCGAAGTCGGTGCTTTGGCGAGCTGCCGCGTCGACCCGCTCCATCAGCTCACTGGATGCCTGCTCGGAGAACGCCAGAAAAGCCTCTCGCTTGTCGGCGAAATGAACGTAGAAGGTGCCCGTGGCGAGGTCGGCCGCGGAGGCGATGTCCTGGGGACGGGTGGCGTGATAACCGCGCTCGACGAAGAGGGCGCGCGCAGCCGCCAGGAGCCGCGCCCGGGTCTCGGCTTTCCGCCGCTCCCTCCGACCGGTGGGAGTTGCGGCGATCGGATGCGGCTGGGTCACATGGGTGACAATTATTCATCCCTGATGATTCGTCAACCGCTCTTCCGAGACGGCCTCACCAGCCCCTCCTGCGCCACCGAGGCCACCAGGCCGCCACCTTGGTAGATCGAGCCCCGGGAAAAGCCGCGGGCGCCCGCAGCAGAGGGGCTCTCCTGGACATAGAGAAGCCACTCGTCCGCTTGGAACGGCCTGTGGAACCACACCGCATGGTCGAGGCTGGCGGCCATGGCGACCGGCCCCAGAGGGCCCTTCATCCCGTGGTGGCGGAGCATGGTGTCGATCATCGACATATCCGATGCGTAGACGAGGATGCATTGATGAAGCAGCGCGTCGTTCGGCACGCCGCCCGCGGCTCGCACCCAGATCCGGTTCGGACCGGACCGGGCATCGCCTCCCATGAAGACCGGCAAGTCGACATAGCGATAGTCCACCGGCGGAGCGCCCCGGGCTTCGCGCCTTCGGGCGTCCGGGATGCGATCCATGTTGGCGGTGATCATTTCCTTCCAGGTTGACAGGCTCTCCGGCTCCGGCGCCTCTGGAGCGGAGGTCTGGTGGTCATAGCCGGGCTCCGGCTCGTGAAAGGAGGCCGCCATGTTGAGGATGGCGCGCCCTTCCTGGATGGCGACGACCCGGCGCGTGGTGAAGGATCGGCCGTCTCGGATCCGGTCGACGGTGTAGAGGACCGGCACCTCCGGGCTTCCGGCGCGCAGGAAGTAGGCGTGGAGGGAATGGGCTGGAAGGTTCTCGATGGTCCGGCCCGCTGCAGCGAGGGCCTGGGAGAGGACCTGGCCGCCGAAGAGCCGCCCTTCCTGGCCGGACTCGTTCTGGCCGCGGAAGATGTTGAGCTCGATCTCTTCGAGATCGAGCAGGCGCAGAAGTTCGTCGAATCGCTTGGTCATGAGGGCGGTCTCTAGCATGTGCCTGCACCGGCCGCCTGATACCCTGCCGGCCTGCTCTCGACCCGAGGAGGAAAATCGATGAAGGTGCGCGCCGCAGTAGCCCGGGAGGCCGGCAAGCCGCTCACGATCGAAGAGGTGGAGCTGGACGGGCCGAAGGCCGGCGAGGTCCTGGTCGAGATCAAGGCCACCGGCGTCTGCCACACGGATGCCTACACCCTCTCGGGCCGGGATCCGGAGGGTCTCTTTCCCAGCATCCTCGGCCACGAGGGAGCCGGCGTCGTCGTCGAAGTGGGGAAGGGCGTCTCCAGCGTTGCGGCCGGAGACCATGTGATCCCGCTGTACACGCCGGAGTGTCGCCAGTGCAAGACCTGTCTTTCCGGCAAGAGCAATCTATGCACCGCGATCCGTGCGACCCAGGGCCAGGGGCTGATGCCCGACGGCACGAGCCGTTTCTCCTCGGGCGGAGAGGCGCTCTATCACTACATGGGAACGTCGACCTTCTCGAACTACACGGTCTTGCCTGAGATTGCGTTGGCAAAGATCCGCAAGGACGCTCCCTTCGAGAAGGTCTGCTACATCGGCTGCGGCGTCACCACCGGGGTCGGTGCGGTGGTGAACACGGCACGGGTGGAAGCCGGTGCGAATTGCGTCGTGTTCGGGCTCGGCGGTATCGGCCTGAACGTTCTCCAGGCTCTGCGGATGGTGGGTGCGGACCGTATCGTCGGCGTCGACACCAACCCGGACAAGCGCGCGCTGGCCGAGCGTTTCGGAATGACCGACTTCGTGAATCCCGCCGAAGTGGACGATCTGGTTCCCCACCTCGTAGAACTCACGGGTGGAGGCGCTGACTACAGCTTCGAGTGCATCGGCAATGTGAACGTGATGCGTCAGGCGCTGGAATGCTGCCACCGGGGATGGGGCGAGTCGATCGTCATCGGTGTCGCCGGGGCCGGTGAGGAAATCGCGACCCGACCCTTCCAACTGGTGACGGGACGCGTGTGGAAGGGCTGTGCCTTCGGCGGCGCCAAGAGCCGGAGGGACGTTCCGAAGATCGTGGACTGGTACATGGAAGGGAAGATCAACATCGATGACCTGATTACCCATGTGCTGCCGCTCGAGAAGATCAACGACGCTTTCGAGCTGATGCATGCCGGCGAATCCATTCGCACGGTGGTCGGTTTCGATTCCTGACGATCGCTCCTCAGCTCGCGGGGTAGCGCCTTCCCAGCTCGGCGGTCACCTCGAAGAACTCGCCGACGATTTCGTTCAGCACCTCCGCGACGGGGCGGATCTCGTCGATGCGCCCTGCGACCTGTCCGGTGAGCGCGATCGAGGCGTTCATGTCTCCTCCGAAATAGAGCTCCATGGCCTTGCCGAGTTCACTGATGACGTTGCGGTCGCTGTACTCGAGGGCTTCGGTGTGCTCGGTGCGCAATGCCCGGAGCCCCGGGCCGAATCTCCGATTCAGGAAGATCGTATCCGTCTCGCTGGCCTCGGTGATCGACTTCTTCCAGTTCTCGTGCACGGGAGATTCAGCGCTCGCGACCATGCGCGTGCCGAGCTGCACCCCTTCGGCACCTAGCCCGGAAAATTCATGAAGAAGTCTCGTTCTTGAATTGAAGAAGGCCCCAGTTGCGGTAGAAACGTGTTGCGACACCCGTTTCCCCTCAACAAGGGCCCCTTCATGAAGCCGGATTCTACCGCACAGACTGTCACCT
>JAAETT010000353.1 GCA_024228115.1 bacterium | reverse complement strand
CCGAAGCACACTCCGCATTCGCGCCACGGAATGGGCATCGACCACCCAAAACGAGATCCGTCAGCGTCAATCGCCGCGCGGCACGCTGAAACATTGGAAAGCCAGCTTCTCAGCCAACTTTCGTGCATAGTTCAGGTTAGCGGAGGGAGCGGAAGCAGGTTCGTATCTCGTCGATGAATGTTGCGGGTTGTTCGAAGGCGGCGAAGTGGCCTCCGCGTTCGGGCTCGCTCCAGTGGATGAGATTCGGGAAGCGTTTCTCGGCCCAGCGGCGTGAGCAGCGGAAGATCTCTTTCGGGAAGATCGTGCAGCCGACGGGAATGGAAACGGGATCCATACTGACCTGGGTGAAGCTCTCCCAGTAGAGGCGACCGGAGGATGCGGCCGTCGCCGGGAGCCAATAGAGCATCACATTGTCGAGCATCTCGTCCCGCGTGAGAGCGTTCTCCGGGTGGCCATCGCAATCCGTCCATGACCAGAACTTCTCGAGTATCCATGCGGCCTGGCCGGCGGGAGAATCCGTGAGTCCGTAGCCCAGGGTCTGAGGACGCGTGCTCTGCTGCTTCGAGTAGCCCGAGTCCTTGTCCTGGTAGTGCTGCATCCCGGCGAGCGCGCTCTTCTCCTGTTCGGTGAGCTCGGCCATGGTCTCCGGGTCCGGAGGCACGATTGGCATGTTCAGGTGGATGCCGCGGCAGTTCTCCGGATCCTGCAGGCCGATCGCCGTCGTGACCATCGCGCCCCAGTCGCCGCCCTGGGCGACATAGCTCGGGTAGCCAAGCTTCGGCATCAGTTTGGCCCAGGCTGCTGCAATTTTCGGAACGCCCCAGCCCGGCCCGGTCGGCTTGTCCGAAAAGCCAAAGCCCGGGAGCGAGGGGCAGACGACATGGAAAGCGTCGGCGGCATCCCCGCCATGCGCGGTCGGATTCGTCAGCGGCTCGATGATCTTCTGGAACTCTACGATCGAACCAGGCCATCCATGGGTGATCACGAGCGGAAGCGCGTTCTCATGAGGTGAGCGCACATGAACGAAATGGATGCCCAGACCGTCGATCCCGGTCTTGAATTGCTCGAAGCGGTTCAGTCGCGCCTCGCGGGCACGCCAGTCGTATTTTTCCGCCCAGTACGTGCAGACTTCCTGGGTGTAGGCCAGAGGGATGCCCTGGGACCAATCATCGGGAGTCTCGGCCTCGGGCCAACGCGTGTTCTGGAGGCGACGGCGGAGATCCTCGAGTTCTTCGTCACTGGCGGAAATTTGGAAGGGCTGGATGTCGGACATGGCGGGTTCCTCCGGGCGGGAGCATGCCTCGCCCGGAGGGGGTCCTGCTAGCCCTGGATCGTGACGCAGATGGCTCGGATCGAAGCGGCCGATTGACCTCTGAGGCGCGACTTCCTGCTGTGATAGCCTCGGCCAATCCAGAAGGCAGAGGAGCGTCTGATGCATGATCTCGTGATTCGCGGCGGCACCGTGGTAGACGGAACGGGCGCCAAGGCGCGCCAGGCCGACGTGGCGATCCAAGGCGATCGCATCGTCGCGGTCGGCAGCGACGTCGGCCCGGCCAAGCGCGAGATCGATGCCAAGGGCTTGCTCGTCACACCAGGCTGGGTCGACATCCATACCCACTACGACGGCCAGGTGACCTGGGATCCCTATCTCACGCCCTCCGGCTGGAATGGCGTGACGACCCTCGTGATGGGGAATTGTGGCGTCGGGTTCGCACCGGTCCGCCCGGGCCAACAGGATTTCCTGATTCAGTTGATGGAGGGAGTCGAAGACATTCCGGGCACCGCGCTGGCCGAAGGGATCGACTGGGCGTGGGAGAGCTTTCCCGAGTACCTGGACGCTGTGGAGAAGATTCCCCGCGCAATCGACGTGGCGACCCAGGTTCCCCATGGCGCCGTGCGGGCCTATGTCATGGGTGAGCGCGGCGCGAAGAACGAGAAAGCGACCCCAGGGGAGATCTCTGAGATGGCGGCGATCGTGAAGGAGGGCCTCGAGGCCGGAGCTCTCGGCTTCTCGACCTCGCGCACGCTCTTGCATCGGGCCAAGGACGGCGAGCTGGTACCTGGCACCACGGCCGAGGACGAAGAGGTGCTCGGCATCGGACGCATGTTAGGTGAAGTGGGGCACGGGGTGTTCGAGGTGGCGAGTGATCTCGCGCCCGAAGGCGACGAGCTGCGCTGGATGCGCAAGCTTGGCAAGGAGACGGGCCGCCCGGTGACCTTTGCGTGTCTGCAGAGCCCGGCCGATCCGGACCAGTGGAAACGACTCATGGCGGTGGTCGATGAGGATCGGGCCGAAGGCGGGCACCTGACACCCCAGGTGGCGCAACGGCCGGCGGGCATGCTGTTCGGCTTCGAGAGCACCTTTCAGCCCTTCATGCTGCGGAAGGCATTTGCGCCCTACGGCGCGCTGCCTCGAGAGGAGAGGCTTCAGAAGCTGGCAGAGCCGGCCGTGCGCGAAGCCATCCTGGCGGAACGGCCGAATCTGGCGGGCCTGCCCGGGGTTGCCGCCCTGGTCGCAGGCGCCTGGCACATGATGTTTCCCCTGGGCGACCCGCCGGAGTACGAGCCGGCACCGGACCAGAGCCTGGCGGCCATCGCAAACCGCAAAGGGTGCAGCCCCGACGAAGTGGCCTACGACCTCATGCTCGAGGGTGGCTTCGTCTACATGCCGCTGCTCGGTTACGCGAACGGCGATCTGGAGCCGATCCGGCAGATGATGCTCCACGAGAGTTCCGTATTCGGGCTCTCGGACGGCGGTGCCCATTGCGGTTTGATCTGTGATGCCAGCATGCCCAGCTTCCTTCTCACCCATTGGGTGCGCGACCGGGAGCGTGGTGAACGGATTCCGCTGGAGGTGGTGGTGGAACGGCAGACGCGTCGCACCGCCGCGTTCTACGGGATGGAAGATCGCGGAACTGTCGCGCCCGGCATGCGCGCAGACGTGAACCTGATCGACTTCGACGCCTTGCATCTGCACGCGCCGGAAATGGTCTACGACCTGCCCGCTGAGGGACGCCGCCTGATCCAGAAGGTCGACGGCTACCGTTACACCATCAAGAACGGGGAGATCATCTACGAGGACGGCGAGCCGACCGGAACATTGCCGGGCGGGCTCGTACGCGGGCCGCAGGCCGCGCCGACGGCCTGACGCTCAGGCCACTTCGGCGAGAGCAACGCCTTCCCGGCGCCCATCGGGGAGGGGAGGGAGTAGCGAGAGCAGGCTTCCGATGGAGTCGCGCTGGTCCGGCGAAATCGCTTCGAAGCGGAGCAGGGTTCCGCGGGTGCCGTCGTGTCGTGCCACGCGCGCAGCAAGTGCGATGGGTGGGCCGGCTCCGGGCACCGGGAACGAAATGCGAAGCTCGCTCCCGATTTCGGCCCAGTGGAGGAGATCCACCCTGAGGCCTTCGGAAGAGAGGTCACGGGCGACGAGCAGATGCGGTGTCCGATCGGAGAGGGCCGTCAGGCGTTCCGCGTATTGTCGCCGGTCGTCTCGGCGTTCCCCCATGCGTTCCGTTCCGCGGGGTGACGGCGCTTCTTCGGGGCTGGAGCTTTCGATCAAGCTTCGCAGCCACGGGCGGGTGCCACGGGGAATCGACGTGAAGGCCAGGCCCAACTCTGCATCCCGATGGACGACCCGCGCTACCAGGGCGGCGGGCCATCGGAGTTTCCTGCGGGTGGGCAAGAAGACGAGAACGCGAGCGCCCCGAGCCGGCGCGCGTCCTCGGTAGGAGATTCCCAGTGAAGCCGAGGACGCATTTCGCAACCGGCCACGGCGCAGGCCATTCCAACCCAGGAGCCACACGTCCGCGTCTACAGGCACGCGAGGCTCTCGGCGCCGCTCGGGGGCATGTTCCATGCACTCCCGATCGGCAGGATTGGGGGCGAGGTTGACCCGAAGCTCCCAGGTGCACTCGGTCTCGGGAGCCCGTGCTAGCGTCGCTCCAGCAAGGAGGAAACCATGCTCTTGGAAGAACTTCTCTCGAACGCCGCCATCAAGGCCTGGGCGCTTTCGTCCATCGTGGTCGCACTCAAGACGCTCGCTACAGGCGTACTCGTCAGCTCCATCCGCATCCGCAAGAACGTGTTCAGCTCGCCCGAGGACTACGAGCTGCAGAAGCTCCAGCCCCAGACCGCGACGGATGAGGAGGTCGAGCGCGCGCGTCGGGTTCATCTGAACGATCTGGAAGCGGGATTGCCCTTCGTGCTGGTGGGGTTCATCTACGCCCTGACCCAGCCGAGCACCCTCGGGTTGTGGATCTGCTTCGCGGGCTTCCCGATCGGCCGCATCCTGCATCTCGTCGCCTACATGAAGGGGCTCATGCCCCACCGCACGGCGGTCTGGGCGATCGGATTCATGGTCACGATCTGGATGGCTTTGAGCTCCGCCTACTCCATCCTCACGTAGCCGGCGCCGGGGAGCGGTGAGAGGATCGGAGGCCCAGGACTGATCGGCCGAGGCCGTGTTAGCTTCTGGCGATGAGCGATTCCCGACGCGAAGTCGATCCCTGGCGTTTTACCGGTTCCTTCCTCGAGAAGATCCTCTCCCGCGGGATTCCGGAGCAGCCGAACCACCCGCCGATCCCATGGACGCCGGTGACCCGGCCGCTTGCCGAATCGAAAGTCGCGCTTCTCTCGACGTCGGGCCTCTCGATGAAGGGCGACGAGCCGTTCGACATGGAATACGAGCGCCAGCATCCGACCCGGGGCGATTCGAGTTGGCGGCGGCTGCGATCCGACGCGACGGCCACAGAGATCGAGGCGAACCACCTGCACATCGATACGGGCTACGTCGAGCGTGATTTGAATGTGGCGCTACCGGTCGATCGGCTCCGCGAACTCGTAGACGAGGGCAGCGTGGGTGCGAGTGCCGAGAGCCACTATTCGATCATGGGCTTCCAGGGCAGCGATTCCAGCAATCTGGTCGAGAAGAGCGCGCCGGAGATTGCGGAGGCCATGCGCAGCGAGGAGGTCGACCTTGCGCTTCTCACGCCGGTCTGACCCGATTGTTGCCGGTCCGTGGGGCTGGTCGCACGAGAGATCGAGGCCCGGGGCATCCCGACCGTCACATTGAACATGTTGTGGCCGTTTCAGCGGGCCATCGGCATGCCCCGTGTCGCGGCGATCGAGCATCCGTTCGGGCGGCCCTTCGGTGATGTAGGCGATCGCGAGACCCAGGGGAAGGTTCTGCGCGCGGCTCTCGACCTCTTCGAGACGGCTCAGGAACCTGGCGTCGTGGAGCATCTGCCCTTCGTCTGGCACGAGGAGCCCAAGCAGACGAAATGGCATCCTGCCGAGCCTTCGCCCATCATCGCATTGATGAACAAGCGGCGTGACGCCAAAGCGTGACGGCCTAGCATCATGAAGCTGTTGGTGGCGAATCGAGGCGAAGTCGCCGTGCGCGTGCTTCGTGCTGCCGGAGACCTGGGAATCGCGACGGTTGCCACGGCTTCACAGGATGACGCGGCGAGCCTCCATCTGCGTCTGGCCGATGAAACGCACATGCTTTCGGGTGCCGGGCCCGCGGCCTATCTGGATGCCGAAGCCCTGGTCGCCGCGGCACAGGAGGCCGGCTGCGACGCACTCCACCCTGGCTATGGGTTGCTGAGCGAGAGTTTCGAGCTGGCGCAGGCCTGTGAAGAAGCGGGCATCACCTGGGTCGGCCCGCGGTCGGAGACCTTGCGGGCACTCGGAGACAAAACGACAGCGCGCGCGCTGGCCGAGCGTTGTGGCCTTCCCGTCCTGGCCGGAACCGGTGGAGCGACCCGCCTGGAGGAGGCTCAAGCCTTCCTGGCTTCGCTCGCTGAGGGTGAGAAGGTCATGATCAAGGCGCTCGCCGGCGGCGGCGGCCGGGGCATGCGGCCCGCGGAGAGCTCGGACGCGCTGGAGGCAGCCTGGGCGCGCTGCGCCTCAGAGGCCGGCGCGGCATTCGGCAACGATGCCCTCTACGTTGAACGGTTGGTACCGGCCGCCCGCCATATCGAGATCCAGATCATCGGGGATGGCCAGGGCGGCATCGCGCAACTCGGCGAACGCGAGTGCAGCCTGCAACGGCGGCACCAGAAGCTGATCGAGATCGCTCCGAGCCCGACGCTTTCGGAGGAACTGCGCGTCCAGCTTGCGGAGGCCGCCGTTCGCATGGCCCGGGAGGTCGGCTACCGCAGTCTCGGCACCTTCGAGTACCTTCTGGATGCGGAGGACGGTTCCGAGGGAAGCTGGGCGTTCATCGAAGCGAACGCCAGGCTGCAGGTGGAACACACGGTCACCGAAGAGGTGATCGGTGTGGATCTCGTGGCCGCCCAGCTTCGCATCGCCGGCGGCGCAACCCTGGGAGACTTGAGACTTCGACAGGAAGAGGTGCCTGCGCCCCGCGGTTTCGCGCTCCAGGCGCGGATCAATCTGGAAACGCTGGCGGAAGATGGCAGCGTGCGGCCGTCGGGTGGTGTCCTGGCGGTCTATGAGCCGCCCGCGGGCCCGGGCATCCGGGTGGATGGCTATGGCTACGCCGGCTACGCAACCAACCCACGCTTCGATTCGCTGCTTGCAAAGCTCGTTGCCCATTCGCCTTCGGGAGATTTCGAGGCGGTCGTTGCAAGAGCGCTTCGCGGGTTGGGCGAGTTCCGGATCGAAGGCACGCGAACCAATCTGCCGCTCCTCCGAAGCCTGTTGGCCCATCCGGACGTCCGTGCGAACCGTGTGACGACCGGTTTCGTCGAAGCCAAGATTCCGGAGCTGTTGGCGGCGATGCCTGCCGTCGTGTCTTCACAGCAAACGGCGGATGCAGGGCACGCGGGTATACGTCTCGAAAGCAACGACCCCCTGGCGGTGCTGGAGCACGGCAAGGGGGTGCCTGTCGCCGCGAGCCAAACGAGCGCCGGCCCCGCCCCGCCCTTGCCGCCGGCCGTTGGCCCCCCCGGAACCGAACCCGTCCCCGCGCCTCTCCAGGGCACGATCGTCAGCCTGGCGATCGGCGTCGGTGATGCGATCGCCCGCGACCAACCCCTGCTGGTGATGGAGGCGATGAAGATGGAGCACGTCATCGCGGCCGACCGCAGCGGGTTCGTACGGGCCGTGGCGGTAGCTCCGGGTGACACGGTCCTGGAGGGCCATCCGCTGCTGTTCCTCGAGGAAGCTGAAGTCGATCGCGAGGCCGGAGAGGAACAGGAAACCATCGATCTGGATCACGTGCGTCCGGATCTGGCTGAGATCCAGGAGCGCCACGCATTGGGCCTCGACCCGGCGCGTCCGGAGGCGGTGGCACGTCGACGCAAGACCGGCCAGCGAACCGCGCGAGAGAATGTGGAGGATCTCTGCGATCCGGGCTCCTTCATCGAGTACGGCGCGGTCGTCATCGCTGCGCAGCGTCGCCGGCGCAGCCTCGATGATCTGATTCGTCGCACCCCGGCAGACGGGCTGGTGGCGGGCATCGGTAGCGTGAACGGCGATCACTTCGGGGAGCAGGCCTCGCGCTGCGCGGCCCTCTCCTACGACTACACGGTGCTGGCCGGCACCCAGGGCCTGCAGAACCATCGCAAGAAGGACCGCATGTTCGAGCTGGCCGAGAACCTGCGGATCCCGCTGGTCTTCCTGACCGAAGGCGGCGGCGGCCGGCCCGGCGATACGGACGGCGTTGGCGTCGCGGGCCTCGATTGCATGGCCTTCCACTTCATTGCGCGGTTGTCGGGCCTCGTACCGCTGGTGGGCATCACATCAGGCCGTTGTTTTGCGGGCAACGCCGCGCTCCTGGGCTGCTGCGATGTCGTGATTGCGACCGAGGGCTCGAACATCGGCATGGGAGGCCCTGCAATGATCGAGGGCGGCGGCCTCGGTGTGTTCCGGCCCGAGGAAGTGGGCCCGATGTCCGACCATGTGCCGAGCGGCGTGGTCGACATCCCGGTCGCCGACGAAGCCGAGGCCGTGCAGGTGGCCAAGCAGTACCTCTCGTATTTCCAGGGCCCGCTGGCCGAATGGGAGTGTGTCGACCAGCGCCTGCTGCGTAGCGCCATTCCGGAGAACCGGCTGCGCATCTACGATGTGCGAAAGGTCATCGAGAGCGTGGCCGACACGGGTTCGGTGCTCGAGCTTCGCCGGGGCTTCGGCGCCGGGATGGTCACGGCGCTTGCGCGCATGGAAGGTCGCCCGCTCGGCATCATTGCCAACAATCCGACCCACCTGGCAGGTGCCATCGATAGCGACGGCGCCGACAAGGCCGCGCGCTTCATGCAGCTCTGTGACGGATTCGATCTGCCGATCCTGTTCTTATGCGATACGCCCGGCATCATGGTGGGGCCCGAGGCAGAGAAGACGGCCCTGGTTCGCCATGCGAGCCGCATGTTCGTGACGGCTGCCAGCGTGAGCGTGCCCTTCTTCACGATCGTCCTGCGCAAGGGCTATGGCCTGGGCGCCCAGGCGATGGCAGGTGGCAGCTTCAAGGCCGGTGTCTTCACCGTGGCCTGGCCGACGGGCGAGTTCGGAGGGATGGGCCTCGAAGGCGCTGTGAAGCTCGGCTTTCGCAAGGAGCTGGCCGCCGAAGAGGATCCGGAAAAACGCCGAGCGCTCTACGACGAAATGGTCGCCCGCATGTACCAGCACGGGAAAGCCCTCAATACCGCATCGACCTTCGAGATCGACGATGTCATCGACCCGGCTGAATCCCGAACCTGGGTGCTGCGCGCCCTCCGCTCGGCTCCGCCGCCCGTGCCCCGAACGGGCAAGAAACGCCCCTGCATCGATACCTGGTAGCCACTCGATCAACCCCGTCCCTGCTGTGGATTGGGTGCGAAAGCGGCCCCGGGGGGCATCCTGACGCATTGTGCGTTCGAGTGAGGGACGCGCTCTATAATTATTTGAAATTGCTACGAAAAATCGTGAGTTGACTTTTGACGCATTGCGTCTATCACTAGAGTCATGCTCAGTCAGCTGTCCCTCAAAGACCGGATCATCGCGCTTCTCGTTGGCGCCACGGTGCTCGGCTCCGCCTCTTCTGCGGTGTCGATCTGGACGCTGGACAAGGTCGCACGGCGCAGCCAGGCAGCCGCGATGTTGGAGCTCGAGGTCTCCGAGACCCTGGGTCAGGTGGCGGCCGGTCATCTCCAGCAGACCGCTGCGCTGGAGCGGGCCCTCTGGGAGCAGCGTCCCGAAGCCGGAAGGTCCCCGGGCGAGCGTCGCTTCGAGGCGCGAGCGGCGGCGATCTGGGACGGCCTCCAGGAGGTGAGTGTGCTGCTCTCTTCCGCACCGCAGGAGGGGGAGGCGGCGGAGCTGCTCCCACCGGTCGCGCAGCTGGACGCGGCTCACAACCTCTACGCGGAACGGGCGCGGGAGGTGTTTTCCGCTCTCTCCGCAGGTGATCGCGACGCGGCCAGGGCCCGGGCTTCGGCGGCGGAAGCCGCGAGCGCGGGTTTCCAGGCGGCGCTCGAGGAGGTGTTGGCCCAGGGCTCGGCGCGTGCGCGGGCCGAGCTGACACGCCTCGCCGAGGAGGAGAGTCGCGCGATCCTTCTCGTCGGCATGCTCGCCACCGGTGGAATCCTGGCCACCATCCTCGTTCTCTTCCGCGCCATGCATCTCGTCTCGCGTGTTCAATCTCTCACGGGCCTGCTGCCGATCTGTGCCCAGTGCAAGAGCATCCGCGACGACCAGGGCTACTGGAACCAGCTCGAGCTCTTCGTCGAAAAGAACTCGGAAGCCCAGTTCACCCATGGGCTCTGCGAACCCTGCGTCGACAAGCTCAAGACCGAGACGAAGAAGGCGGCCTGACGAGCCGCTGGATCAGTACTTCTCCGCCAGCCCGATGAAGGACCCATCGTTGGCGCGGACCACATCGTCGCGGCTCACCGGGGGGTTGAGCGGCGCTTTGGTCTGTCCATCCTTGCCCATGCTGTAGAGGTCGAAGGATGTGTTGATCGGCACAAGGAACTTGTCCTTGCGCGCCTGCCCGATATTCACGCCCGGCCCGGGCGGCCGGATGATCTTGAGGAATTGGTAGGGGTTTCCCCAGGGATCCAGTGGAGCGCCAATTCCCGCCGCGGCCAGCGAGTCGGGCGTTTCACCGTCGGTGACCTCCTGTGTTCGGATCTCACTCTGGAAACCGCGAATGTCCATGATCGCCTCGGTGACCCGCACCCGATCGATATATACCGTGTACTGCTGGCTACTGATGGCCGCAAGAATGCCGATGATCGCCACGACGATGACGATCTCGAGGAGCGTGAAACCTCCGCCATTGTCCCTGCGGGTGCGACTCATCACGCTCATCAGGTCCGTTCGCGCCGCCAATATCCTGGTACGTTAGGCAACGCAAGGGTTGGTACGATTCCGTCTCGGAAGTCGAGCTCCACAGTCGAGGCGATGGCTCCCTCGTCGTCCAGGATTTCGACTTCGTAGCGGACGTAACCGGGACGGCCGGAAGCCAGCCTCTTCACCTGCCGGACGGCGCTGATCGTGCCCAGCAGCCCACCCGTGCCAAGCGTGATGGTCGTCGGGCCCAGTTCGATGTATCGATCAGAATGGCTGGACTCCGCGGTCGTCCAATGCCCCTGCAATGCTTCCGGCACCACCGGAGGGGGCTCCTGGCTCTTCCGGAACGCGCCCACGGACGCCGTCAGGGCCACGGCGACCAGCAGGACGACCGCCCAGAGCTTCGCTTTCTCATCGGTCTTTGCTCGGATTCCACGTCTCGACACACCCTCGTCATCGGCAGAACGCCAGCCCCGATTTACCAGCGACGCGGGTTTCCCGGGGGCAGCGTGGGGCTAAGCGGTTGTAGACCGCACGCCGATGGAGGCTCCGTGAGTTCTCCTTCCCGAGATGCGAAATCTCCCCTCCAGACGGGTGGCCGCCAGTTGGCCAGCCAGTTCCTGCTGCTCTTCATCGCCGGAACCCTCATTCCGCTCGGGATCGTTTCAGTCATGGTTCTCCAGGCCGTCACGAACCAGCTCGAGGATCAGAGCGAGCAACGGCTGCGCCAGGCGAGCCGTGCGACAGGAATGGCAGTGCTGGGGCGGCTGACGGCCCTGGAAACGGAGCTACGGGTCATCGCCGATGGATCGCCTCCCGATCTCGCCTCGATCAACGGGCGCTTCCTCGCGATCGGCCTGTTCCGACGCGATGGCAGTGTTCGGTGGATTCGAGGAGACGTCGCCGGCTCTGGTGCTGCACTCGAAACGCTTGCCGGGCTCGCCCCAGACCGAGCAGGCCTTGTCACCAACGAGGCTGGCATCTTCCTGGCTGTCCGGGCAGGGGAGGGAACTCTCCCCTTCGTGGGTGCGGTGCAGCCGGACCATCTCCTCCATGCCGCGCGCAACACCTTGCCTCCCGATGGGCAGTTCTGTCTGGCAGCGCCCGGCGCGCGATTGATCGGTTGTTCCGAGAGTCTGACGTTGCCGGCGCTGGCCTCCTACGATTCGACTTCCGGGCCTGTCGAAGTCGCCAACGGCGGCGAAGACCTGCGCGGTCAATACTGGTCTCTCTTCCTCAACGCGCAATTCGCCAGCGAGCCCTGGTTGGTCGTTCTCCTGGAGCCGGTGGCAGCGATCCACGCTCCCCTCGCCGAGTTCCGCGCCCTCTTTGCGCTAGCAGTCGGGCTTGCCTTTCTGCTCGTGCTGCTCGTGAACCTCCAGCAGATCCGCCGACGTCTGGCGCCCCTTCATGCGCTCGTGGTCGGCACGCGCGAGGTCGCCGCCGGCAACTTCTCGGCTCGGGCGTCCACTTCCGGAAACAACGAATTCGGGGAGTTGGCGCATTCCTTCAACTTCATGGCCGGGGCCCTGGATCAACACTTCAAGGCCCAGGAGGAAACCCTGGAATTCGACCGCCATCTGATCGCAGCGGCCGATGAGGCATCCATCGCGGGTCATCTGGCGGAGCACCTGATGGCGCTTACCTCGGCCGTGGATGGATTTGTCGGGATCGATCGCGAAGGCGCGGAATCCCTGGCTCTAGCCAGCGTGGGGAACGACGGGAACCTGGAGACGAGCGAGTTGTACGGGGCCACGGAATGGCGTGCCTTCCTGGCCGAGCACCCGGAAGCCGAGATGCTCCCCGAGTCCACTCGCTTCCCTGGGATCGACCGCAACCCTGCGGCTCAGGTGTTCGCGTGGTTGCCGCTCTTTGCGAACCAACAGCCGGCCGGGTTCGCGCTGCTGCGTTTCGAACGGGACCCAGGCGGATTGTCGGCGCTCGCTTCGGCGCAGCAGATCGTTGCCCGCGCATCGGTGGCCCTCGGGAATCTGCGTACGATCGAGAGCAACCGGTTTCTGACCTACTACGATGCGCTGACGGGTCTGCCCAATCGCGCGCTCTTCAAGGAGCGTCTCCGCCAGGCGTTGAGCCGGTCGGAAGAGGGGTCGATCCCGCTCGCGGTCTTCATTACCGGCCTCGACGACGTCCAGAACATCAACGAGACCCTGGGGCACAGCACGGGAGATCAGCTGCTTCAGGTCGCGGCGACCCGGCTTGCGGAAGAGTTCGGTGAGGGTTGCGTTGCACGCATCGCTGGAAACGAATTCGGGATCATCGTCGAGGAATTCAGCGGAAAGGCCGCCGCCGTGAATCGGGCCGAGGCCTGGACCAGGCGGCTGGATGTGCCCGTCGAGATCGACGGCCGATCGCTGCAACTCTCGGCAAGCACCGGGGTTGCAGTCGCTCCAGACGATGCGAGGACCGTGGAAGCCCTGATCAGTGGAAGCGATGCCGCCTTGAATGCGGCAAGGCAGACTGGCGGTGGCGCCATTCATCTCTTCACTTCGGAGATGAACGAACGAGCGCGAGAACGTATGGAATTGATCGAGGCGCTTCGGGAAGCGATCGACCAGCAGGAGTTCCGTGTCTTCTACCAGCCTGTCATCGACGTGGAGACCCGGAGCATCTCGAGTGCCGAGGCTCTCGTGCGCTGGCAGCGGCCTGGGCACGGCCTCGTCGGGCCAGAGGCCTTCATCGGCGTTGCAGAGGAGAATGGGCTCGAGGTTGGAATCGGCGCCTGGGTGATGGCTCAGGCCTGCCGTGACATCGCAGCCTGGAAGTCCCAGCAGCTGGATGCGCCGCGAATCGCCGTCAACTTGAGCGCGCGCCAGGTCCAGGATCCGGGGCTCAGGGCCCAGGTGCTGAGCGCGCTTGGCCCGGTGTCATTGCATCCCGAATGTCTGAGCTTCGAACTCACCGAACGGTCGCTGATGGACGGGGACGTCACGGAGAATCTCGACCGGCTTCGTCGTCTCGGCATCCGGCTGGCCGTCGACGATTTCGGAACTGGTTACTCGAGCCTGGGCTACCTCCAGCGGTTCCCGCTCGACGTCTTGAAGATCGACATGTCCTTCATTCGAGGGCTGCCCGATAACGAGCAGGCGGCCACCATTACCCGAGCCTGCATCGCCATGGCACACGGGCTGGGGATGGAGGTGATTGCCGAGGGAGTCGAGACCGAGGCACAGTTCAGCTTCTTGCGGGAGTTCGGTTGCGACTATGCGCAGGGATATCTGTTCAGTGACCCGGTTCCGGAGGACGCATTCGTGAAGCTCCTGAAGCAGGACGATTTCTAGCGGCTCGTCGCCACGTGGCTTCCCGTGATGGACGAGGCAGGTGCGAGACGGTGCCTCAGCCGACCAGCCAGTCCGACGCCGCGCCCAACACGACCAGGAGCCCCATGGCCGCGCTCCAGGCGAACGATTCGTGCTCGGTGCGGAGCTTGAGATTGTGTCCGACGAAGATCAGTGCCGCGACCGAAGCGAAGATCCACGTATGAAGGGCCAGCCGTGCGAGGATGCCGGTTTCGGTGCTTCCTGATTCCCAATGGACCGCAACGGTGGTCAGAAGCAAGACCAACGCCAGCCCGGCGACGCGAGTTCCGGTTCGGCCTAGCGTTCGTGAAAGGTTCCGGAGCCAGAGGATTGGCAGGGCCGGCGTTTCCGAAGCGGGCGGGTTCTCCAAATGCTTTGCTTCCTCGAGCCGCGCGAGAGAGGCTTCGGGGGAGAGCGCAGCGCTGTCCTCGCCATCCGGCAGGAACGGGCCGAGACGCCGTCGGCCGAGTTCCAGGGCCGCCGTCTTCATGAACTCCTCGTTGTTCCCCTGCACCTGGTCGACCGCTCCCACATAGCCGTAGGGAAGGGTGGGCGCTTCTTCCCAGACCCGCAGCTTCTGGTACGGCCGGATCGGATGGGCGTGGTGATCCGCATGGCGGGAGAGCCCGACCAGGCCGTAGTAGGTGAACCAGCCGTGGGTGTCCCAGGAATCGATCGGCTCTACGCGCTTGCCCTGGCGTTGCAAGCCCCAATGCTCGAAGTAGTTCACGGCCTCGAGGAGACGCACGGCCATGAACGCCTGAGCGAGGAATGCCAGGAATGCGGCGACTCCAAAGAATCCGAGAATCGCGAACGCGAGTGTCCATTCGAAGATCACACCCTGCAGGACACGATTGCCGAACTGGCGTCGGTCGAAGAGCTTCATCTGCTCATCGCCGAGTCGCTTCTTTTCGATGTTCCAGGCGCTTCGGAACTGGGCCGGAACCGTGCGCCGGAAGAAAGGCTCGTAGCGCTCGCCGAATCGCGCGGTGGCCGGATCGTCCGCGGTTCCGACGCGGACGTGATGGCCGCGCAGATGCTCGGTGAAGAAATGTTCGCAGAGAACGACGGATAGGAGCAGCCGGCCTAGCAACCGATCGGTCTTGCCCTGGCGATGGATCAGCTCGTGGGCGGTGATGATCGCGAAGCCGGAGCTGCCGCCGACGACGAGAAAGGCCATGACCATGTCTACGGAGAACACGCCCTGTTGCCCCGCGAAGAGAACGACGAGCCCACCGACGATCCAGAGCTGGAGCCCAACCAGGATGTAGACGAGTGCATCGAAGGGCCAGGCGGGAAGGCCCTGGGCCGGCTGCCGGCGTTCGACCCGGGCGGTGCAATCCGCGTGATGGGCCCAGACCATCGGCAGCATGAAGAGGATCGCGACCCACCACGGATGCGGCCCGGTGAGTACGAAGACCAGACTGAGCCCCGGGATATAGAGAGCCGTCAGATGCTTGATCCAGATGCCGAGTACTTCGGAGGGTCGGAGGGCAGGGGCTTCGAGCGGTGCGGTCGAGGCGGACATGGGGACTCCGTTGGGGGCGGCGCATTCATTCTATCGCCCGCCAAGTCCCGGGAAAACCTGCAGGAATCCGGCTGCAGGTCCGCTACGGCGGGCGGCCGGGATCATGTTCGGTCGGAAGGCGAAACGCTAGAGAAGCGCGACCTCATCGCCCACGCTGACATCTCCGGGCTCCTCAACAGTCGCATAGGCGCCCAGGTTGCCGCCCGTCTCCTTGACGAGTGCCCGCATGATCCCCGGATCCTTTGGCAGGTCCGAGAAGCCATGGGTCGTCATGACGCAGCGCGGGCATTCCATCTCGATTTGCACGATGGCGCCGCCGATGCGCAGCCTCCGGCCGGCCCAAGCGAGTTCGGGAAAGGGCTCATCCTCCTCGGCATCGACGACCAGGTTCGGGCGGAAGCGGCGCACGTCGAAGTTGGATTCGGGGTGGGCCTTCTGCATCGAGGCGAGTGAGTTCGTCGTCATCAGCACGAGCGGGAAGGCATCGAAATAGGTACCGGGGGGCGATTCGTATTGCAGGAGCTCAGGCGGGAACTTCCCCAGCTCCGGCAATGGCTCGTGGGGGAGGCGACCAAAGATCGCGCGCAGTTCCTTCTCGAGATCCGGGTCATCCGGCGCGGCACGACGGTAGTGATCCAGGGCTTCCGCGGGGACGAGGGGCCACAACGTCACCTCCCGGCCCACGCTCGCTCCCAGGCGGGATGCGGCGTCGCCTGCATCCGCCCGGAAGGATTCGCCACTGGGAAGGCAGATCTCCGGCGCCGGGATCTGGCCATCCTTCGGTTCCTCCAGGAACTTCGCCGCGCAATCCATCAGGGCCGGGATCTTCTTGGCGCCCTGGATCCCGCCGCGTTGCTCGTCGCGCACGGCCCAGGAGCGGTCGCCCGGAATTCCGGCGGCTCCGAGATAGACCGACGCGCGGTCTTCTCCGCCCAGGCTCTTGACCGGATGACGATGGAGGGATCTGATGCGTCCGAGATTCATGGCAGGGAGCCTAGCTCGACGCGACGGATCCTGGTCAGCTGCCGCCGCGCGTTCGCCGGATTCCAAGTGGGCCGCCGCTTCCGGCCAGGGCCAGGCCAATCATTCCCGTTGCCAGCAGCACGCCCGTTGCGGCCTCGGGCACGGCGGCGACCATGGCCACGTTGTCGACGAGGAACCAATCGTGCTGTGTCGCATTCATGAGCTGGACACGAGCGATCGGCGTCGCGGAGCTGGCACCCGCATAGCCGCGACGGTTGAAACCGGTCAGGCCCTGGCCCGGCTGGTTCGCGATCGTGAACGAGTCGATCAGGTTGTCCATCGCATCGAACAGGTTCATCGTGAGATCGATATCGAGCGCGGTGATGTCGAAGCCAAAGGCTGTCACGGGCGCGGCAAACACGAGCTCGAGGTCATCGGCTGCACCGCCGGAGCGTGTTTCGAGGGCGATTCCTGTGGTGCCGAATTGGACGGCCCAGTCGTCATCGAAGCGCAACGTGTTGGCGTTGCTCAGCATCGTGAGTGCGCCGACGGACGCGCTCATGAAATCGGTGCCATCTGCTTCCCCGTCGAAATCGATCACCGTCGCACCCGAAAGGGCAGCATCGAGAGAGCTGGTGATGATCGTGGCGGCCGTGGCGTGAGAGGCGGCCAGGAGAAACGCCGAAGCAAGAAAGACGCGGAGCATCGGAACATCCTTTCCGGTCCGCGTCCGGCCGGATCTGGGGAGACGTCTGTCGCCTCCTGTTCGATCCGCTCCCGCGGTAACACGAAAGGTGTTGTGGTTATGCAGATCTCTTCGGTTGAAGGATGGGTGGAATTGACCCCAAAGCGATCCATTTCCGGGAATTCTCAGGCGGTTGCGCAACACATGTGCAGGCCGTGTGCAGGTCGGCCGCCGAAGCTGGAGTGGCTGGCCGCGCGTCCGCTGCAGCCGCCCGGCGTCTAGAGCTCGAGCCGCCTCAACACCTTGTCCGCGAGTAGCTCCAACGCGGTCTCGTGATCGGCCTCCAGGCCGTCGAAGCGGATCGCCATGCCGTGCGGCAAATCGACTCGCGAAAGATTGCCCGCAACGTTGGTCATGACGACCTCGCTCGAGATGCGACGGGGAAGCCCAGGGATGCCGAATTCGAGTTCGAGGCGGGTCTTGCGGAGGGCCGGCGCCTCACAGACGAGGAAAGCGCCATGCGAAGAGAAGGTGTAGAGCCGAGCCGGCCGCCGCCTTCTTCGAATGCGCAGCGAGACCTCATGGCTGGAGGGTGCCCTTCGTCCACCCCGTTCTCGGCGGGCTGGAATCTCCCCCGCGATGCCACGGTTCAACTGGAAGCGGAGCGTGTGAGCATCGATCGGATCGAACAAGGCCAGGTCGATTCCCGAACGGGCGAGCCGTTCGCGATCATGCTTTGGCGTCCTGCGCGGAAGGCTCACGAGGACGGCCAGGGCCTCCCGCGGCGAAGCCAGGCGCAACGCGGAGAGGGTCGCCTTCAGGTTGGCGACAGGCAGGTCCGGAGGCACCACGAGTGCATGCACCGAGAAGCGGGGATCCGCCAGGACGGGGATGGCTTCCTCGGGAGTCTTGACTCGAACGGTGCGGAAGCCAAGCCTGCTGATCCGCGCCGCAAGGATCGCGAGTGAATCGTGGCCCACATCCAAAAGGAGCACGGTCCGCTGAGTGCGCTTCTGCATCTCATCCCTCCCTTCCAACACAACGGGTGAGCAGCAGCCACTTTGCATGACCTCCATCACAAGCGGAGTTGTGCTGGTTTTTCGAGCTCTTGGCACCGTCGTTGCGGGTGTTCGATACTCCCCGGATGCAGTCGTTGGCGACGGACCTCTGGGTGGACCAGCAGCCGCTCCGCTTCGTGGGGGTCGAGATCGGCACTCGTATGACGGTGATCCGGCTGCCTACGGGTCGTCTGTGGATTCACTCGCCTATCGAAGCGACGCCCGAACGCCTCGAGGCCGTTCGGGCCCTGGGCGAACCCGCCGCGTTGATCGCGCCGACGCGCTTCCACCATCTGTTCATCGGCGATTGGCGGGATGCATTTCCCGCTGCTTCCCTCCATCTCGCGCCTGGGCTCGAGAGCAAGCGGCCCGATCTGATGCCCGCCGAGGTGCTCGGAGACGACTCACCCAAAGCCTGGGCAGGAAACGTCGAACAGGTGGCCGTCAAGGGCTTCCCCCTCGCAAACGAGGTCGTCTTCTACCACCCGGCAACGGCCACGCTCGTGGCTACGGATCTCGCGTTCAATCTTTCGCAGAGCTTCTCCGCCCCCACCCGGTTTGCGATGCGCCTGGCCGGCGTGAAGAGTCGGCTCTCTCCGACGCTGCTCGAGCGCTTCGGCATCCGGGATCGCACCGCCTTCCGCTCGTCCCTCGACCGGATTCTCGAGTGGCCTTTCGAACGCGTGATCGTGGCCCATGGGGATGTCGTGGAGGCCGGGGGGAAGGAGGCCCTGGCGGAGGGCTACGCCTTCCTTCGCTAGGAGGCTTCCCTGCCGAGAGGCCTCCCTCGGCCATCCATTTCGGGGTCGAGTTATGGCACGGTTTCTGCCATCTTCTCGGCATGGCCCGTTCTGCTCCTGGTACCGTTCCTTCGTCTGAGGCCACCAGTTCCGATGGCCGGGCCCGTCGCTCGGAGCGCAGCCGCCAGGCGATCGTGCAGGCCTTGATGGCGCTGATCGGTGAGGGCAGCCCCCGGCCCACGGCCCAGCAGGTGGCTGAACGAGCCGGCGTCGGCATCCGTACCGTGTTCCGCCATTTCTCGGATATGGAGACCCTCTACGCAGAGATGGACGCGCGGCTGCGGGCCGAGCTTCGTCCGCTGCTGAGAGGGGGCCAACCCGAGGGCGGGCTCGAGGCGCGAATCGCGGCGCTGGTTACGCGGCGGGCAGATCTCTTCGAGCGTTTTTCGCCCTATCACCGCTCGGCGGCCCTGCATCGATGGCGTTCCGACTATCTGCGGGGACGCCACGCGACCTACGTTCGCGAGTTGCGCACGAATCTCTTGCGCTGGCTCCCGGAGTTCGAGCAAGGGGATGCCGAGCTGATCGACGCCGCCGAGTTGGCGACTTCGTCCGAGGCCTGGGACCGCCTGCGATCCGAGCAACGCCTCAGCCGAAACCGCGCGTCTGCCGTCATCGAAAAGGCGCTTCGCCGGCTGCTCGCCTAGCCGGGGCCTGTACTCGGCCTGGCGACTCCCGTCTACGCAAGAGACGCGAACCGAGCTACCAGGGTCCGAAGCCCGGGCCGGGCATCATCCGTTTCTGCAAGCGACCTACCAGGCCTGGCGTGATTCGTTCTTCGAAATCGTCGGCCTCGACGGTCAGACGCAGGAGGCCCGGCTCGTGGTCGATGGCGACCAGGCGAGCATCTTGCGGGAGTGGGGGTAGGGGAAGGTAGGTTCGGAAGAGCGGGGCGAGGGCGCCGGGAATGCCGAGGATGGAGGCGCGTCGAGGCTTCAACACGAACCAGCCCCCGACGATGTCGAGCCTGGCTTCGAGTTCGCCGACCGGGAAGCCAGCGATCCTTGTCTTTGCGATGAGGGAGGTTTCTTCCAGCAGTAGACGAAACGGGAGCTGGAGGCGGCCCATCCATTTGTCGATTTCGGCTTGCCCGACTGCCAGCTCGACGCGAGGGGCTTCGATGGCCAGACGGGCCGGCACACCGGGCTGAAAGGTCACCTTGTCGGCGTCCAGCACCACCTCTTCGAAGGGCACCCATGCGGTCGCGAGCCCGCCCAGCTCGACTCGCGGCCGTTCGAAGGTCCCCAGGATGGTGTCCGCGATCGCGCCCTTCCAACTCAGCCGGACGGGCTGCCTGAGGTAGGTGCTCAGGACCTGGTCGATGGCATCTGAGCGCATCCGAGAAGGGTACGCCTGCCGGGGCATCTTGACAGCACGCAAGGGGTCGAGTGCAATCGGTCGCCTCGGAGGAAGAATGAGCAGAGAAAACGACGCCAACCCCTATGCCGATCGCAACGCGAATCTGAGCCCGCCCCGATCCGCCGGGGACGACAGCGTCGTCCTCATCGACGATCCGGCGCCTCATGTCCGGCGCATCACGATGAACCGTCCGGAGAAGCGCAATGCCCTCAATCACGCCTTGCGCGGCCAGGTGCTCGATGCCTTGCAGCAGGGAGATCAGGATGCAGATGTCCATGTGATGATCGTTCGGGGCGCCGGGCCGAGCTTTTCCGCGGGATACGACCTGGGAGGGGGGAATGAAGGCCAGGAGTATCCCTTCTTCACGGCAGCGGGCGAAGGCCAGTGGCCGCGCCATGTGACCGAAGGCTGGATGTCGATCTGGGATCTCTCGAAACCGGTGATCGCGGAAGTGCACGGCTATTGCCTGGCCGGCGGCAGCGAACTCGCGACCGGTTGCGATGTCGTCTACATGGCCGAGGACGCTCAGATGGGTTACCCGGCCGTGCGCTTCGGCGTGCCGGACATGCAATTCCACGCCTGGCTCGTCGGTATGCGCAAGGGCATGGAGATGATGCTGACCGGGGATTCGATCAACGGCATCGAGGCGGAGAAACGCGGCTGGGCCACCCGAGCTTTCCCGGCCGAAGAACTCGAAGCCAAGACCCTCGAGATGGCCGAGCGCATGGCCGCGTTGCCGCCGGATATCGTCCAGCTGAACAAACGAGCGGTCCATCGCCAGATGGATGCGATGGGTTTTCGGGCCGGCATTCGACAGGGCACGGAGCTCTGCACTCTTGCCACCCACCAGCCGAGCTTTCACGAGTTCATCAACAAGATCGGCCCCGGCCAGGGCAAGTTGACGGGTGCGCTCCAGGAGCGTGACGAGAAGTTCGGCGACTATCGCACCGGGGAGAAGTAGAAATGGAAATGCACTACGCGACGCTCTGGGAGGGCATTGCCGACCAGATCGGAGATCGGGAAGCGCTCGTATGCGGCCAGGATCGCCGCACCTGGAGCGAGTACGACGATCGTGCTTCGCGCGTCGCCTCCGCCTTCTCGGCGGCAGGGCTCGCGCCAGATTCGAAGGTCGGCCTGTACCTGTACAACGGAAACGAGTATCTCGAGACCCAGTTCGGCGCGTTCAAGGGCCGCCACGTCCCGATCAACATCAACTACCGCTATCTGGACGACGAGCTTCTCTATCTGCTCGAGAACTCGGACGCCGAAGCATTGGTCTTCCATACGAGCCTGGGCGAACGCGTGGCCCGCGTGAAAGACAAAGCACCCAAGGTGAAGCTCTGGGTGGAAGTCGATGATGGTGGAGAATCCATCGATGGGGCAATCGCCTACGAGACATTGATCGCGAGCCATGAGCCGGCGCCACGGATCACGCGATCCCCGGACGACGTCTACATGCTCTACACCGGCGGCACGACGGGCATGCCCAAGGGCGTGATGTACGACATCGGCGGAATGCTCCAGGGGTTCATCGGATACGCATTCATGTTCGGCGAGCACGGGATCCCCGAGGCGGATGCGATTCCTGCACTCACGAAGAAGATGTGGGAGGAGGGGGCCGGCGAGGTCGCAATCCCGGCGTGTCCGCTGATGCATGGCACGGGGATGTGGCTGGGCGCGTTGGTCCCTCATTGTGCGGGCGCCCGCGTGGTGATGCTGACCGAGCGCTCCTTCGATGCGCACGAGCTGTGGGCGACGGCGCAGCGTGAGCAGGCGGGGCAACTCGTGATCGTCGGTGACGCGTTCGCGAAACCCATGCTCCGGGCGCTCGCAGAGGCCAAGGACGAGGGCCAGCCCTACGATCCGACCAGTGTGAAGCGCATCGTCTCGTCCGGGGTGATGTGGACCTCCGAAGTGAAAGCGCAGTTGCTCGAGCACCACGGGTTCGTGTTGATCGACGCCATGGGCTCGAGTGAGGGAAGCATGGGCACCCAGATCACGACCCGCGGAAACATCGGGGAGACAGCGAGGTTCGCCATGAACCCCACCACCAAGGTCTTCGCCGAGGACGGCCGGGAGATCGCGCCGGGCTCCGGTGAGTCCGGCATGGTGGCTGCCGGTGGAAGCGTTCCGCTCGGCTACTACAAAGACGAAGCGAAGAGCCGCGCCACCTTCAGGACGATCGACGGTGTGCGTTACTCCTTCCCGGGCGATTGGGCGATCGTCGAGGCTGATGGCAGCCTGACGCTTCTCGGCCGTGGCTCGAACTGCATCAACACCGCAGGCGAAAAGGTCTACCCGGAAGAGGTGGAGGAAGCGGTCAAGCAGCATCCGGATGTGGTGGACTGCCTGGTCGTCGGGATCGAGGACGAGAAGTTCGGACAACGGGTTACCGGTGTCGCCTCCCTCCGCGCGGGTGCGAGCGCCGACGGCGAAGCCCTGCGCGAGTTCACGCGCGGGAATCTCGCGGCCTACAAAGTGCCGAAGCAGCTCTTCGTGGTCGATCAGGTGCGTCGCGCGCCGAACGGGAAAGCTGACTACCAATGGGCACGTCAGGCTGTGGAGGACGCGCTCGCCTGATCCCTGACGAGGGACGGGGCTCGCGCTCGCCGTCTACTGCCTGGCGTTCTGAGACGCGCTACCGTCCTGGCCTCGAATGGAGGAAACGCCATGAGTTCTTTTTGTGAAGATCGCGTCGTCATCGTCACTGGTGCGGGGCGAGGCATCGGCCGCGAATACGCCCTGATGCTGGCGGACCATGGGGCGAAAGTCATCGTCAACGATCTCGGTGGCGCCCGCGATGGCACGGGTTCGGATCTTGGCCCTGCTGACGAGGTCGTGAACGAGATCAAGGCGGCCGGCGGCGAAGCCGTGGCCAACGGCTCGGACGTCAGCGATTTCGGCCAGGCAAAGGAGATGATCCAGCAGGCCATCGATACCTACGGTCGGCTCGATGCATTGGTGAACAACGCAGGCATCCTGCGCGACCGCATGCTCGTGAACATGCAGGAGAGCGAGTGGGATGCGGTGATTCAGGTCCACCTGAAGGGCACCTTCGCTCCCGCACATCATGCTGCGGGATACTGGCGAGAGCAGAGCAAGGCCGGCAACCCGGTCGACGCCCGTCTCATCAACACGAGTTCCGTTTCCGGGATCTATGGCAATCCGGGCCAGACGAACTACGGCGCGGCCAAGGCCGGTATCGCAGCGTTCACGGTCATCGCTTCCCGCGAACTCAAGCGCTACGGGGTGACCGTGAATTGCATCGCGCCCGGCGCCCTCACCCGGCTCACCGAGGATCTACAGCCCGGCGAGATCACCGACGAAATGCGCGAAGCCCAGAGTCCCCGTTGGATCGCGCCGATTGTCACCTGGCTCGCGAGCACAGAATCTCGTGATGTCACCGGGCGCGTCTTCGAGGCTTCAGGCAGCGTGTTGGCCATCGCCGAGGGCTGGCACCGCGGCCCGACGGTCGCGCCGGTTTCCGACCCGACGACCCTGGGCCCGATCGTGCGCGACATGGTGAAGCAGGCCCGCATGAACGCAGGCATGGGCGGCCAGGATCTCGACGGCGGCCTCGAATAAGTCAACAGCGGGGACGGGGTTTACAATTGACTTGTTGAGAGGGGGCTTTGCCCCCTCTCAACAAGTCAATTGTAAACCCCGTCCCCGCTGTTGACTTCCGGAGCGACCGCTTGTTCGAGGGCGGTGGTTGCATTGGTGAGTGCCTGGTCGATCTCGCGCTCCCAGGCATTGGCGTCGGACAGGTTGGCTGCGTCTGGGAAGAGGATCCCGCGGGACGAACTGACGACGCCACCTTCGAGCACTCCGTCCGGGCCCGGCGAGAATGCGGTTACCGCCTCAGCCGGCCCCGCACCCTGGGCGCCGAAGCCCGGGACGAGAAACAGATTCGACGGCATGCGCTCTCTCGCCTGGCGAGCCTCCTCGGGAAAGGTCGCTCCGACCACGGCTCCTACACCGGACCAACCCGTGGCGGGCCCGGCGAGGCGCTGGGCCGCGGACGCGAGTTGGGCCGCGACATGTGCGTGAATCGGTTGACCCTGGGCTTCGCGATCCTGTAGGTCACCAGAGCCCGGGTTGCTCGTCTTGACCAGCACGAACAGACCAGCGCCGCTCTTTTCGGCAGCCATGAGAAACGGCTCGAGAGCGTCACCTCCCAGATAGGGGTTCACGGTGAGAGCATCCGCACGAAGCGGAGCGTCCTCGCTGAGGTAGGCGCTTGCGTAACCTTCAGCCGTCGAGCCGATATCGCCGCGCTTGGCATCGAGGATGACCAACAAATCGCGCTCGCGGGCCGCGCCCATCACCTGATCCAGCACCTCGATGCCTCGCCAACCGAGAGCCTCGAAGAATGCGCTCTGAGGCTTGATGCACGCGACCCGCCCTGCAACGCGGTCGAGCAGGGCCAGGCAGAAATCCGCCACCGCTGCCGCGGTTTCCCGGTCGCCTGGTGCCATCGACCCGCGCCGGAAGAGCGGCGGCAGCAGGGCCAGGTGCGGATCGAAACCCACACATAGAGGATGGCCAAGCGCGCGCGTCCGGTGGATGAGGCGATCGGCGAAGGGTTCGGCCATGCGAGAGAGGAAGATAGCGAAAACGCTACGTTCCGACGCTCCAATGAGCTTCCGCTACACGCTTCAACGTTCGGACGGTGCGGCCCGTGCCGGCATCTTCGCCACGCCCCACGGCGACGTGCATACGCCTGCGTTCATGGTCGTCGGCACCCAGGCAGCGGTGCGCGCGATGACCCCCGTGCAGGTACGCGAGACCGGCGCCGAAGTCGTGCTGGCCAACACCTACCACGTGTCACTGCGGCCGGGTGAGAGCCTCGTCCAGAAGATGGGCGGCCTCCATACCTTCATGGCATGGGATGGCCCGATCCTCACCGATAGCGGCGGCTTCCAGGTCTTCTCCCTTCCCAACAAGGAGATCAGCGACCGGGGCGTCCGGTTCAAGAACGAAGTGGACGGCTCGGTGGTGGACCTCACGCCCGAGCGTTCGATCGAGATCCAGAACAGCCTGGGTGCGGACGTGATCATGGCCTTCGACGAATGCACGCCCTACCCGGCCGACGAAGCGCTCGCGGCGACGGGCGTTCGACGCACCCTCTCGTGGATGGAGCGCTGCCAGAAATCCCATGCGCGTGCGAAGGACCAGGCGCTGTTCGGAATCGTGCAGGGCAGCACCTATCCACACCTTCGCGCCTCCTGCGCCGAGGCGTTGGTGGCGATGGATCTGCCGGGCTACGCGATCGGTGGTGTTTCCGTCGGCGAGGGGCACGAACTGCTCTGCCGCATCACCTCCCAGACGGCGCCGCTCCTGCCGGAGGCAAAACCTCGCTACCTGATGGGCGTCGGGCTTCCCGAAGACTTGATCGCCTGCATCGGCTATGGCATCGATCTCTTCGACTGCGTGATCCCCACTCGGTACGCGCGCTCGGCGAGCGTCTTCACCAGACGCGGACGCATCCGTCTCACCCAACGGCGCTACCGGAGGGACGGATACCCGATCGATCCTTCCTGTGACTGCACGGCGTGCACCGGCGGCTTCACCCGCGCCTACCTGCACCATCTCTTCCAGGCGAACGAAATCCTCTCGGCCATCCTCGCCTCGATCCACAACGTGCGCTTCTATCAGCGGCTCGTTCGGGAGGCGCGGGAGGCCGTCCTCGGCGGACACTTCGAGGATTGGCGGGAAGCTTTCCTTGGGGAGTACGGCTCGGCCCAGGATCGCGGAACGCGATCCGGCAAGAGGGATTCGGTCTAGGATCGGGTGGCCCTCTCCGGCATGGCAAATGGGCGCGAATCCGTCACCTTCCCCGGCCCATGGCACTCCGCTGCGGCATCGTTGGCCTTCCGAACGTCGGCAAGAGCACTCTCTTCAACGCCCTTACCGAGGCGGGGATTGCGGCCGAGAACTATCCGTTCTGCACCATCGAGCCCAACTCGGGCATCGTGCCGGTACCGGATGAGCGGCTGGCCGGCCTGGATGGCGTGGTGCATGCAAAGCAGGTGATCCCGGCCACCGTGGAATTCACGGATATCGCCGGCCTGGTGAGTGGCGCTTCGAAAGGCGAGGGGCTCGGCAATCAATTCCTCGCCAACATTCGCGAGACCGCAGCGGTAGTCCACGTGGTCCGCTGCTTCGAAGACGATGACGTCACCCACGTCGAAGGCTCCATCGATCCGATCCGGGACGTGGAGACGATCGAAACCGAGCTCGGCCTCGCGGATATCGAGACGGTCGAAAAACGATTCGACCGGGCCCATCGGGCTGCCAAGGCCGGCCGCAAGGAAGACAAAGACGAAGCGGCCTTCCTCGAGGGCTTGCTGGCGCATCTCTCGGAAGGCAACCCCGCTCGAGGCTTCGAAGTGCCGGTCGAGCAAGCGCGGATCTATCGCGAGAGTTTCCTGCTCACTGGGAAACCCGTCTTGTACGTGGCCAATGTCGACGAAGCTGGCCTCACGGATGGCAATGACGCAGTCCTCGCCCTGGAAGCCCATGCAGAGAAGGTCGGCGCCGGCTGCGTACGCATCTGCGCGAAGGTCGAGGCCGAATTGGCTGAACTCAGCGACGAGGAGCGGCGGGAATTCCTCGACGATCTCGGCCTCGAGGAACCCGGCCTCCACCGCTTGATCCGAGCCGCTTACGCGCTCCTCGAGCTGATCACCTACCTGACGGCGGGTGAGAAGGAAGTACGAGCCTGGACGGTGCGGCAGGGTGCCAGCGCGCCAGAAGCCGCCGGGGAGATCCACACGGATTTCGAACGTACGTTCATCCGGGCCGAAGTGATCCCCTACGCCGACTACATCGCGTGCGATGGCGAAACCGGGGCCAAGGCCCAGGGAAAGATGCGCGCAGAAGGAAAGGACTACATCGTGCAGGACGGTGACGTGATCTTGTTCCGGGTGGGCGCCTGATGGCGGGCGATCTGCTGACGCCGGACGAGGTTCTCTCCCGCTACACCGCCGGCCCGAAAGAAGGAGTGTTCACCGACGGGTCCTGCGAGGGAAATCCGGGACCCGGTGGATGGGGCTTCGTCTGGGTCGAGAACGATGAGATCGTGATCGAGCGTTCGGGCCTCGACCCGCAGACCACGAACAACCGCATGGAGTTGCAGGCGCTGATCGAAGCCTACAAAGTGCTTCCGGAAGACGCGGAAGTCACGGTGCATTCCGATAGCCAACTCTGCGTGAAGACCATCAACGAATGGGCCGTCGGCTGGGAGCGCCGCGGCTGGAAGAGAAAGACGGGGCCCATCGCCAATCTGGAGCTGGTCAAGGAACTCTACGCCCTGGCCAAGGCCCATTCCAAGGTGAAACTCCAGTGGATCAAGGCCCACGACGGCTCTCGCTGGAACGAGTATGCAGACGCTCTCGCTTCGAGCTTCGAGGAACGTTAGGCGCCGGAACGACCGGGGAACCGAATCGCGCCGAGAGCTCTGCTACCGCGTCGGCCTGCTCCCGACAGGGACTTCGGCCTCCTCGAAGTGATCCCAATGCAGGAGCTCATCGACGCTGCGGCGCGGCGGCCGGCCATATTTCCCGACCGGCCAGCCGATCGGGATCAGCGCGCAGCTCGGACAGTTCTCGGGCAAGCCGAGCCAGCGGTCGCATTCTTCCCCGAAGCCCGTGTGCAGGGTCGTCAGGCTCGCGCCGAGGCCCACTGCCCGACAGGCGAGTAGCACGTTCTGGATGCACGGCATCACGGCCTGGAACTGGGGTTTGCCGCGCCGCGTGTAGGCCGCAACGAACAAGTGGACTGGTGCCTCGTGGAGATGATCCGCGAGATGAATGGCGGCCCGTTGCAGGCGTCGCCCCGCTTCGGGAAACGCAGGATCGTTTTCTGCGCGTTCCAGAGCCGGGGCAAGATAGGCGTGGAAGCGGGGGCGATAGCGATCCGCCACCCATCGACGCCGCTCCGCGTCCGTCACCGCGACGAACCTCCACGGTTGGCGATTGCCTCCACTCGGCGCGAATGTCCCGGCTTCGCAGACCTTGCGGATCACTTCGCGTGGCACGGGATCCGACCGTAGACGACGGATCGCTCGGGTGGTGCGAATCCCTTCCAGGAGCGGCACGTCTTCGCCGAGACGATCGATTTCAGGGGAGAGGATCTCGGAAGCATCAGGGTCAGGCATGGCGGGACGCTAGACTCCTCGAATGAACGAGGCAAAGCGAATCCGAGTCGGTGAAATCGAGGTGGAGTATTCGGAGGCCGGCTCCGGGGGGCGGCCCTTCGTCCTCGTCCACGGTTTCACGGGCTCCCGTGACGATTTCGCAGACGTCCTGCCGAAGCTCGGCGAACACGGGCATACCGTCACGCCCGACAATCGGGGGCATGGCGGCACGACGAATCCGGGCGTTCCGAAGGGCTACAGCCTCGAGCAGATGCGCGACGACCTCGGGAACTTCCTGGATGCCCTCGGCCACGAACGGGTCGATCTGCTCGGCCATTCCCTCGGCGGAATGATCAGCCTGCGCTTCGTGCTCTCCCATCCCGAGCGTGTCACCTCTCTCGTGTTGATGGACACCATGCCAAGCCCCATGACCAGCATGCCCCGGCAATTCATCGAGGCCGGCGCAAAAGTGGCCCGCGAGCACGGCATGGCGGCGCTGTTCGCGGGCATGCGTGCACGCCCGCCGGCCATGAACCCCGAAGCCGTCAAGCGCACGATGGAGCGCATGGGCGAAGACCGCTACTGGGCGCGCATCGAAGCCAAGTTACTCGCCATGGATCCCGAGGCCTTCGCAGAACTCTCCGGCGTGTTGATGGATCAGGATCCAGTCGTCGACCGTCTCGAAGAGATCGCCTGCCCGACCCTCGTGCTCGTCGGCGAGCAAGATCTCCCCTTCGTCGCACCCGCGAAACTGATGGCCGAGCGCATCCCGAATGCCCGACTCGCCGTGATCGAAGGCGCAGCCCACAGCGCTCAGTTCGAGAACGAGGCCGCCTGGCTGGACGCCGTCGGAACGCATCTTCAGTCCGTCCGAAGCCGTTGAACGCGCGGATCGGAAAGGATCTCGTTCGAGCCCTGGTGCCCCTGACGTTCCTGGTGGCCGCCTGGATCTTGCTGGAGCATGGCAGTGGTGAGACCGGAACCCGGGAAGCGCTTCGCGGCACCGCGAGGATCGCCTTCGTACCGTTCATCCTCGCGTTCGTCGCGCGCCCCCTCGACGATCTTCGTCCCAGCCCCTTCAGTCGATGGCTCGTAGCGGAACGCAAGACACTCGGCGTCAGCTTCGGGCTCAGCCTCTCGATTCACCTCTGGTTGATCCTGTGGCTGTTCTATCTCAGCGCACCGGCCCTTCCAGACGTCGTTACCGTGGCGGATCTCACGGTCGGCGCACTGGGCCTGGCGTTCGTCTTCGCAATGGTCGTCACATCGCTGAACCGCGTGCGCGCCTCGATGAACCCCGTTCTATGGAAGCGCGTCCACGCGTTCGGTCAGTACCTCGTCTGGTTCATCTTCCTCGGCTGCCTGACCGACAGCTTCGGCCACAAATCGCCGCCCTATCCCGCGCTTCACTACCTGCCCTTCATAGGCGTCCTGGTGATCGCATTGGGAATCCGACTCGGGGCGATCCTGTTCGGACCCGGGCAACGCTTCGACAACAAGGCCACATGAGTCGAGGTCTCTGGCCCGAGCTCGACGCGGCTATCGGATAGAGGTCTTCGCCAGCTTCAAGATCCGTTCGAATTGCGCCTTCTCGACCGGCACCACCGAAAGCCGCGATTGCCTCACCAGCTCCATCTTCTTCAGCGTCGCATCCGCCTTGATCGTCGCCAGGGTCACGGGCTCCTTCAGCTGCTTCACGGGCGCGAGGTCGACCACGACCCAGCGCTCGTCGGAGGTGGTGGGATCCGGGTAGCTCTCTCGAATGACCTTCGCGACGCCGACGATCTCCTTGCCCTCGTTGGAGTGGTAGTAGAGGACGCGATCGTTCTCCTTCATCGCCTGCAGATTGTTGCGTGCGGTGTAGTTGCGAACCCCATCCCAATAGGTCGAGCCGTCCTTCACGAACTCGTCCCAGGCGTACTTGAAAGGTTCCGACTTCACGAGCCAATAGCTGCGCGCCCGCGCCATTGCAGTCTCCTCTATTCTCGGGCGCATGGACGATACCCCGCAGCCTCAGGAACTCGACCCCCGTACGGACCTCGACCTCGGAAGTGTGACCGTGCTCTTCGGTGCGAAGCAGGGCAAGTATCCGGAAGGCAACTCCGTCCTCGTCGAGGGACCGGAGGAAACGCTGCTGATCGACCCTTGCCTCGGCCTGGTCCCACGTCGACAGGCCCTGCCCCAAGTGGATCGCCTGCTGCTCAGCCACTGCCACGAGGATCATCAGGCGGGAGCCCACCTCTTCCCGGACATCCCCATCCACGTGCACGAGGCCGATCTGCCCGGCCTGCAAAGCCTTCGCGGCTTCATGGAGATCTTCGATTTCGACGCCTACCCGGAGATCGCACGCGTATGGGAAAAGTTGATCCTGGAGCAGTTCAACTTCCAGGCACGACCCGAGGCGCTTCCGTTCGCCGATGGCGACGTGTTCGAGCTTGGCGGCGATGTGCGCATCGAGGTCATCCACACGCCGGGGCACACCCGCGGACACTCTGCCTTCCACATCCTCCCCGCCGACGTGTTGTTCCTCGGGGACATCGATCTCTCGAGCTTCGGCCCGTACTACGGGGACGCCTGGTCGAACCTCGAAGATTTCGAGCGAAGCCTCGATCGTGTCCGCAAGATCGAGGCCCGGCACTACGCGACCTTCCACCACGTGGGTGTCGTCAGCCCCGCAACCTTTCAGGAACGCCTCGGGCGCTTCGCCGCGAAGATCGAGGAGCGGGAGAGCCGGCTGCTCGCCTACCTGGCGGAGCCCCACACCTTGAATGAGATCGCCGAGCATCGCTTCATCTACCGCCAGACTGATCCGGTCGATTTCGCGGAGCCCGTAGAGCTGCGAAGCATGAGCCAACACGTCGAGCGGCTGATGCGCCAGGGACGCATCGAGGAAATCCGACCCGGCGTGTTCCGGAGCAATAGGGTATAGATTCTGCCTCGCCCTGGCCCGGTCGGCCTGGGGACGGAATGGCAACGGAGGAAACGATGAAGGTCAAGGTCGATTGGGACCTCTGCGAGGCCAACGCCGTCTGCATGGACGTCGCCCCGGCGCTCTTCAAGGTGGACGACGAGGACAACTTCCATCATCTGGCGAAGGGTGCGGAAGAAGACACCTCGGGCGATCTTCCCGCGGATCAGGTCGACAAGGCGAAGGAGGCGGTACGCCTCTGTCCGCGGCAGGCCCTCTCCATCATCGAGTAGCCGCCTGGCGGTCGGCAAATCGACCGCCAATCCGTCGGCCGGTCAACGGCCTAGCCGTCTGCCTCGGGATCCATGGATTCGTCGAGCTGTAGCGCCACGGAATTCATGCAGTAGCGCTGCCCGGTTGGCTTCGGGCCGTCGGGGAAGACGTGCCCGAGGTGGCCGTCGCAGGTTCCGCAGACGACCTCGGTGCGCAGCATGCCGTGGCTGGAATCGCTGTGCTCCACGACGCGGCCCTCCGCAATCGGTTCCCAGAAGCTTGGCCAACCCGAACCGGAATCGAATTTCGTCGTCGAGCGGAACAGCGGCGTGTCGCAGCCGGCGCAGCGGTAGATGCCGGGTGTCTTCGTGTCGTGATAGGCACCTGTGAACGCGGGCTCGGTCCCCGCCTTGCGCAGTACGGCGTACTGCTCCGGCGTGAGCTCACTCTTCCACTCGTCGTCCGTCTTGCCCGCCATCCGGGTCTCCCTAGCCGTTCCCGCCGCAGGTCCTGAGCATCGACATCGCCATCGCCAGGACTGCCGTGAGGATCCAGACGACGTTTCGACCACGGCTCTGAAGCACCGACTCCTCGGACTCATCATCGTGCTCGTAGGGCAACACCATCTCGTCGCCTGCCGAATCGCTCTTCTGTTTTCGGCCTCCGAAGATCAGCCCACGGCCCAGGGGTCCGCCGCAGTGGACGCATTGCTTGGTCTCGGGAGCGAAGGATGTCTGGCAACGCTCGCAGCGCACTTCAGGGACGTCGGATTGAACCACGCGAATAGGATAGCGCCCTCCGCGGCGCGGTCCCGGGGGCTATCCGAACGCGAGTTCCGGTGGGGATTTGGAGCGCGAAGGAACCGACGTCGTGCCTAGCGTTTCACGATCACGGAAGATCCGTGGCCAAAGAGGCCGTAGTTGGCGGTGATCCCCAGGTGCGCATCTTCGACCTGGCGGCCCTGGGCCTGCCCGCGCAGCTGCCAGGTCAGCTCACAAACCTGGGCGATGGCCTGGGCCGGGATGGCTTCGCCAAAAGCACCGAGCCCACCACTGGTGTTGACCGGGATGCGCCCGCCAACGGAGGTATCACCGTCGCGGACCAGTTTTTCAGCCTCACCTTCTTTGCACAATCCGATGATCTCGTACCAATCGAGCTCCAGGGCAGAGGAGAGATCGTAGACTTCGGCCAGATCCATGTCTTCCGGACCGACTCCCGCCTGCTCGTAGGCATGTTTTGCGATCGACGGACGGAACGGCACATCGGGCATCTGCACCCCCGCACCCGAATCCGTCGAGAAGTTGGGCATCTCGATCAAGGTATTGGGGTACTTCGGCGTGACGTTCGATACCGCGGGAATCGTCACGAAATCCGTCGCATGCTTGCGCGCGTACTCCATGCTCGTCAAGACGATCGCCGCACCCCCGTCGCTGGTCGCGCAGATCTGCAGGAGCCGGAGCGGATCGGACACCATAGGCGAGGCCAGCACTTCTTCCATGCTGAACGTCTTCGGGTAGCGTGCGTTCGGATTCTGGGCGCCGTGGTGACTGTTCTTCACCTTGACCTTGGCGAAATCCTCCTCCGTGGCTCCAAAGAGCTCCATCCTTCGGCGCGCCCACAAGCCGAAATAGACCGGGTTCGTGGCGCCGACCAGGCGGAAGCGCAGCCAATCCGGATCCTTGCTGCGGTCTCCGCCACCCGTCGGAGCGAAGAAACCCTTGGGCGTCGTATCTGCGCCGACGACCAGGGCGACATCACATAGCCCCGCGAGGATTTGCGCCCGCGCCGTCGCGATGGCTTGGGAGCCACTGGCACAAGCGCCATAGGAACTCGCGACCTGGGCGCCCTGCCAGCCCATCGCCTGCGCAAAGGTGGCGCCGGCCACATAACCTGGATAGCCGTTGCGGATCGTATCGCCGCCGGCCACGAACTGGACATCCTTCCACTCGATGCCCGCATCGAGCAAGGCATCCTTGGCGGCCTTCACTCCGTACTCGACGAAGCTCCGGCCCCATTTTCCCCAGGGATGCATCCCGACACCGAGGATCGCGACTTCATTCGACATCAGATCTCCTCCGGCGCTAGGCCGCGGGCTGCCATTTCCAGACGACGTACTCGTTCTGGTCGTCCTCGTAGAGCGTGTCGAGGACGAGTTCCATCTCCATTCCGGCTTCCAGATCGCTGACCTGGGTACCTGCGGTCACCTGCCCGATGACGATCATCTTCTCGGCCTCGAGCTCGACTGCGGCGATCGAATAGGGCTCGAACGGATCACTGGCCATGAACGGCTCGGGCGGCGCGTAGCAATTGTTCGTGAAGGACCAGACGCGGCCACGGCGGGAGAGCTTCGTTTCTTCGAATTCCGTGCCACCACACTCCGGGTTGCGGCAGTAGCTCTCTTCCTTCGGGAAGAAGACGTTGCTACAGCGCGTACAACGGGTGCCCAGCAGATGCGGGGCTTCCGAATCCATGGTGAACCAGCCTTCGACGGCAGGGACGCGAGTCTTTGTCATCGCGGGGTTGTATCACAACAGCGGCGGGTCCGCTGACCCTCGCCAGCTGACGTAGACTCGACCGAGACGCCGCCCATGAACTCCTGGAAGGAGGTTGCCTCGATGGACCGCATCGTGTTCGCCGCGCTGTGCCTCACCGCCCTTGGCTGCGAGTTCACCGGATTGGACAAGGGTGGGATCTCCGAGGCGATCTCGGGATCGGCTGCGAGCCTGGAGCAAGAGGGGCCGCAGCCCTGGAACCATCTGGACTTCCAGAATCGCCCGGAGGATTTCACGTTTGCCATCGTCTCGGACCTGACCGGCGGCTACCGGCCGGGCGTCTTTCCGGCAGCCGTCGAACGGCTGAACCTGCTGCGGCCCGAGTTCGTCGTGAGCGTGGGAGACCTGATCGAGGGCTACACCGAAGATCGCGCCGTGCTGACGCGGGAATGGGAGGCCTTCGACGCCATGCTCGCACCGCTTCACGCGCCGTTCTTCTACGCCGCGGGCAACCACGACTACAGCAACCCGGTGATGGCCAACGTGTGGAAAGAGCGCCTGGGGCGGGACTACTACCACCTGCTCTACCGAGACGTGCTTTTTCTCGTCCTCAATACGGAGAAGAAGCAGTTCCCGTTGCCGCCGGAACTCGCCAGCAAGCTCGGGCGGGTACGAGCCCTCCAGGCGACCGATCCGGTCGCGGCCAAGAAACTGGCAGCGGAGCTGGGGCGCTCGGTCAACTGGGTGGGTGACATGCCCACCGAGCTGGGCGAAGAGCAGATCGAGTACTTCGAACAGGTCATCGCCGCGCACCCGGAGGCGCGCCACACGTTCCTGTTGATGCACAAGCCGATCTGGCAGGGCGCGGGGAACGACGGCCTGCGACGCATCGAAGCCGCCCTGGGGGGAAGGCCCTTCACCGCCTTCGCCGGGCACGTGCACAACTACCACCGATTCGAAGTGGACGGCCGCGTTCACATCCGGCTCGGAACGACCGGCGGCGAGTGGCTCGTGCCCGGTACGACGGGGAACTTCGATCATCTCGTCCTGGTGACGATGACCGAGGAAGGTCCGAGCATCGCGAACCTTCTGCTCGACGGAATTCTCGACGACCGCGGCCGAATCAACGACAACGATCGGCTCTGGAGGGCCAGAGCCGAGTAGCCCCGGAGTTCGCAGTCGTTCATGAAGTCCGGGTGAATTCAGCCGTGGTTGGTGTGCCCCATCACTCCCCAACTGGGTTGGATCTGCTCCACTCCCCGCATGATGAAGAGAGGTTCAGGGAACGCGGTCCATGATCGCGTCCAACAACATTTCGGTGAAGTAGGCCGTGAAGCGCGGCGGATGGAACGTCGCTTCCCAGGCTGGGTGAGCCGGGACGAGTTGGTGTCATGGGGCGGTATGGGGCTTTTCGAAGCCGCCAGACGTTTCCGGCCCGAGCGCGGCGTTCCGTTTGTCCAATATGCGCGGCATCGCGTCCGCGGAGCCATGCTCGACGGGATGCGTGAGACGAGCGGAGGGTCCCAGAGCCTATGGCGTGCTCGCCGGCAGGAGAGTGAAGCATCGACGGCGGCCTTGACCGCTCATGCCGAGCGCCTCGCCGGTGCCCGGACGAGCGGATGGCTGGCAGAGACCGGCTCCGACGAGTGGGGCGAGCCGATCGCCCTGACGAACGAGCCCGACCCGGAAGCCCGGGCCAGCGGGCGAGAGTTGGAAGGGGCCGTCGAAGAGGCCGTCAGGGCCCTACCCGACGCCGAAGCCACGTTGATCCGACGCCACGTCCTGGCCGACGCGCCCCTGGCGGAAGTCGCCGTGGAGCTTGGCGTCAGCCAGCCCCGCGCCCACCAGATCCGTGCGCGCGCCCTGCGCCGATTGGCACCGCGGCTGAGAGGGCTCAGCACACCGGAGGCAGGTGTCAACCTCGCAGCGGGCTAGAGGCGGAAGAAAGCGGAAGCGGGGACGTTCTTTCCGATGTTTCCGCTATTCAGGTCGGGCAAAGCCCGATCTGAATAACGGAAACATCGGAAAGAACGTCCCCGCTTCCGCTTTCTCGCTTCTACCGCAGACGCTTGAGGTAGAGCTTCCCCGCTTCGGTGCGGGGTAGTTTGTCCTCGAAGGCAATCGTCCGGGGAACCTTGTAGCCGGCCAGGTGCTCCCGGGCGTAGCTCCGCAGGGCTTCTGCAAGCTCGGGGCTCGGGTCGTGCCCGGGCACCAATTCCACGACTGCCTTGACCTGCTCTCCCCACTCTTCGTCAGGGATTCCGAACACACCCACGTCCGAAACGGCCGGGTGTTCCTGCATGACCTGTTCGATCTCGACGGGATAGATGTTCACACCGCCGGAGATGATCAGGTTCGAGCGGCGATCCGAGAGGTAGACCCAGCCTTCGGCATCGACCCGGCCGATGTCGCCGAGGGTATGGGTCATCGGGTCGAGGAACGCTTCTTCGGTCTTCTGGCGGTCCCCGTGATACTCGAAGAACCACTCGGCCGTCGCGTGGCGAGCGTAGAGATCGCCCTCCTCGTCCGGCCCCAGGCGCTGACCGTCCGGCCCGACGGCGAAGACCTCGTATTGAAGCAAGGCGTGACCCACGGTGCCCGGCCGGGCGGCCCAGTCCGCGGCAGCGACGAGGGTCGTCACACCACCTTCGGTCCCACCCCAATACTCGAGCAGGATCGGCCCCCACCAATCGAGCATGCGCTGCTTCGTCGCCACCGAAACCGGCGCCGCACCGTGCAGCACCGTGTGGAGCGCCGGAGCCTGATGGGCCGAGCGCTCTTCCTCGGGCAGCCGCAGGAGCCGGACGAACATGGTTGGCACCAGATGGGTGTGATGAATCTCCTCGTCCCGAAGCACGCGCAGCGCTTCCCGATCGTCCCAGCGTGGCAGGATGCGCACCGGCGCACCGCAAGCCTGGTCGTAGATCGCGAACATCAGCGGCGCCGCGTGGTAGATCGGGCCCGTGACCAGATGGGGCCCACTACCGTCGCAAGCGATCGAGCGGGCGTAGGTCTCCTGCCCGACCAGGGCCTGGCCCAGGCTCGAGGCCCGGCGCCGCATCACACCTTTGGGCCGGCCTGTGGTTCCGCTGGTGTAGATCATGTTGCCGCCGGCCGGCCCATCGAGCGGCATCGGCTCGTCGGAGGCGGACGCCAACAGCGCTTCGAGTTCCTCGCCAACGACGATCACCCGCGGCGCTCCGCTGGCCCGGGCCGCCTCTTCGTGTTCCGGATCCGTGAAGAGCACCTTCGCGCCGGAATCCTGGACGACGTAGCTGATTTCGCCTGGCGTCAGGTGCCAATTGACCGGCGTCATCCACACGCCCGCGTGAATCCCCGCGAGAATGCCCTCGATCCCCTCGACCCGGTTTCCGATCAACAGCGCCGCATGATCGTCGGGCGCCATTCCCAGCTCTCCGTGGAGCAGCCGCGCCCAGCGCGTGATGCGATCGAGGAGTTCCGCCCAGCCCCGCTGCCGCGTGCCGTCGGACAAGGCCCGGCCCTCGGGATTCGTTCGGGCGAGGTCGTGAATCACGAATCGGGGTTTAGCGCGAACAGGGTCGCATAGCTCGGAGACTTGTCATTTTTGTAATTAAATCAATGAGTTATAGGATGTTCTGCGCATTCGCTCTGATCTGGGATTTGATTTACAGAAACGATACGTATCGTTATTATATTCGTCTCGCTCCGGCACGAGTGGTGTGTCCGTGCCTGGCGGCACAGACTTCCGGTCCAGCCAATCCGTGATTGGTGCAGGGAATGCCGCGGGAGGCCCATGGACAAGCGCACCACCGAGACGGAGGCCGTCGCGGAGCTCCGCGATGGCATGACGATCGGCATCGGGGGCTGGGGCTCCCGGCGCAAGCCGATGTCGATCGTGCGTGAGATCTTGCGCTCATCGGTCCGCGATCTCACGATCGTCACCTACGGCGGGCCGGATGTGGGGCTGCTCTGCAAGTACGGCAAGGTGAAGCGCCTCGTCTACGGCTTCGTCTCGTTGGATTCGATTCCGCTCGAGCCCCACTTCCGCCGGGCACGCCAAGAAGGAGCCATCCCGGAAGTCCGCGAGCTCGATGAAGGCATGCTCCAATGGGGTCTCTACGCGGCCGCCCTCCGCCTGCCTTTCCTCCCGACCCGCGCGGGCCTCGGCACCGATGTCATGGAGATCAATCCGGAGCTCCAGCTCGTCACCTCGCCCTACCAGGATGCGGAACAGCTCGTTGCCATGCCGGCACTCGAGCTCGACATGGCCTTCATCCACATGAACCGGGCCGACATGCACGGCAACGGCCAGTACCTGGGGCCGGATTTCTACTTCGACGATCTCTACTGCATGGCGGCGAAGCGACGCTTCATGACCTGTGAGAAGATCATCGAAACGAAGAACCTGCTTACTGAAGGCACGCTTCACACCTTGCGCATCAATCGCACGATGGTCGATGGCGTGATCGAGGCGCCCGGCGGCGCTCATTTTACCGAGTGCACGCCCGACTACGGTCGAGACGAGAGATTCCAGAGCGAGTACGCGGCGACCGCCAAGGACCCGGAAGCCTGGGAGGCCTTCAAGGCCGAGTACCTCGATATCTCCGAACTCGAGTACCAGAAGAAGGTGGCTGCCAGGTGAGTGACTCAACCCGGGCCGAAGTCTGCGCCGTCGCGGTGGCGGAGGCCTTCCGTGGCGATGGCGAGATCCTGGTGAGCTGCTTCGGCACGACCCCGGCCGTGGGCGCGCGGCTCGCGCGGCTGACCTTCGAACCCGACCTGCTGATGACAGACGGCATCTGCTCGCTCCTGGCCAATGTCGACCCGGTGAGCGGAGAGAAGCCAGAAGCCGTCATCGAAGGCTGGACACCCTTCCGCGGCATCTTCGACTTGTTGTGGGGCGGCCGCCGCCACGTGATGATGATCGCCAGCCAGATCGATCGCTACGGCAACCAGAACTTCGCTTGCATCGGTGAACATGCGAAACCCAAGGCCCAGCTCCTCGGCATGCGTGGCGCGCCGGGCAACACGATCAGTCACCGCACCTCGTACTGGATCCCGAACCACTCGCCGAAGGTCTTCGTCGAGAAGGTCGATGTGGTCTCGGGTGTCGGCTACGACCGGGCGGCTGCGCTTGGGCCCCAGACTTCGCGCTTCCACCACATCCATCATGTGATCTCGAACCTCGGTGTATTCGATTTCGAGACGCCCGATCACCGCATGCGGCTCGCCTCGTTGCACTCGGGTGTCGGCGTGGACGAGGTCGTCGAGAAGACCGGATTCGAACTCGTCATCGACGAGAACGTGCCTACGACGCGCGCACCGACGGACGAAGAGCTGCAACTGATCCGCCAGGCGATCGATCCAGGGGGCACCCTCAACAAGGAGGTGCGGTCCTAGCCCGTACGACCCATGCCGTTGCACCCCCTCCACACCCGGCTCTGCGATCTGCTTGGCATGCGTTTGCCCATCGTCCAGACGGGTATGGGCTGGGTGGCCACGCCGGAACTCGTGGCCGGCGTTTGCAACGCGGGCGCCTTCGGCTTCCTCGCAGCGGCGGCGCTTCCGCTCGACGAGGTCGAGAAGCGCATCGTTGCCACCAAGGAGCTGACGTCGCAGCCCTTCGGCGTGAACTTCCTGATGGATGCACCGGGCGCGAAGGAAATCACGGAAATGATCCTCACCCACGGCGTACGCGCCGCGGGATACAACCGGGCGCCGAGCGCCGAGCTGATCGACACGTTGAAGGCCGGCGGCGTCGTATGTGTGCCGACCTGCGGAGCGCCGCGCCACGTACAGAAAGCGGAGAAGCTCGGGGCCGATGCGGTGATCGTCCAAGGCGGCGAGGGCGGAGGGCATACGGGGACGATCCCGACGAGCCTCCAGGTGTCCGCATGTGTGGATGCCGTGGAGATTCCCGTAATTGCCGCCGGTGGATTCAAGGACGGGCGCGGACTGGTCGCGGCCCTGGCCTATGGCGCCGAGGGAATCGCGATGGGCACGCGCTTCCTGATGACCGCGGAGAGCCCGGTCCCTGATCTCACACAGGAGCGTTACGCCGACGCGAGCCTCACGGACGTGATCGTCACGCGAGAAATCGACGGCATGCCCCAACGAGTCATTGTGAATGAACTGGTCGATGCACTCGAATCGGCGGGGCCGTTGAAGCGATTGCTCTTGGCCCTGCGAAATGGCCTCGAGTTCCGGCGCGTTTCCGGCGCGACGATTCCCGAGCTCCTGCGTTCGGCGCTCTCCATGCGCAAGAACGAAGGCCTGACCCGAGCTCAGATGCTGTTGGCCGCCAACGCGCCGATCCTGGCCAAACGGGCCATGAACGATGGTGACCCGATCGGAGGCTATCTACCGAGTGGCACGGTGGCCGGCGTGCTCGACGACCGGCCCACCTGCGCAGAGCTCATCGAGCGCATCGTCCGCGAGGCCGAGGAGACACTCGCGCGCCTCGCCAACCGGAACCAGGAGTAACGCCATGGCCTTCTCCGTATCCCTCGAAAGCGGTATCGCCGAGCTGGTGATCGACAATCCGCCGGTCAACGCTTTCGCCACTCGGCACTGGGGCGAGCTTGCCGAGCGGATCACCGAACTCGGCCGCGGCGGGGAAGCCCGCGTCGTCGTGATCCGCGCCGAGGGACGAGGCTTTCAGTGCGGCGTGGACGTCAAGGAACTCGCGGAAGACGGCACGCTGATCGTGCAAGCCAATCGCGGCTGCTACGACTTATTCGGAGCCATCTACGACTGCAAAGTCCCCGTGATCAGCGCCGTGCACGGCTACTGCCTTGGCGGTGGCATCGGCATCGCCGGGGCGAGCGATCTTGTGATCTGTTCCGAGGATTCCAGCTTCGGCTTGCCGGAAATCGATCGGGGCGCGCTCGGTGCGGCGACCCACGCCATGCGCATGTTCGGGATGCAGGAGGCGCGGCGCATGCTGTTGACTGGCGAGCCGATCAGCGCAGCCGAAGCCTACCGGTTGGGCGGCGTCCTCCAGGTGGTTCCGGCGGACAAGCTGCGCGATACGGCGATGGAGTTGGCGGGCAAGATCGCCAGCAAGAGCCCGAAGGCGGTCGAACTCGCCAAGTGGTCGCTGAATGGAATCGAGCTGTTGGACCCGAAGGAGAGCTACCGCTACGAGCAGGGCTTTACCTTCGAGCTCTACACCAGCCCCGATTCCCAGGAATCGCGCGATGCCTTCGTCGAGAAGCGTGACTCGAAATTCGATGAGTGATTCCAGAGTAGAAGACTGAGCCGGAAGATGGATCTCGACTACACCCAGGACCAACGTGCGTTCCGTGCGGATGCGCGGAAGTGGCTGGAAGCGAACGTCCCTTCAGAACCCTTGAAATCCTTCGATACCGCGGAGGGTGCCAAGCAACATCGGGAGTGGGAGGCGCAGCTCAATGCCGGCGGCTGGGCGATGGTGCCGTGGCCCGTCGAGTACGGCGGCCGCGGCGCCAACCTGCTCGAGTGGCTGATCTTCGAAGAAGAGTACTACCGGGTCGGCGCACCGAAACGCATCAATCAGAACGGGATCTTCCTGCTCGGCCCGACGATCATGGAATACGGCACGCCCGAACAGAAGGCGCGTTTCCTGCCGCCGATGGCGGCAAGCGAAGAAGTCTGGGCTCAGGGTTGGAGTGAACCGAACGCGGGCTCGGACATGGCCAACATCCAGGCCGCCGCCTCCCGGGATGGCGATCATTTCGTGCTGAACGGCCAGAAGACCTGGGCCTCGCGCGGCGCATTCGCCGATTGGCTCTTCGGAATGTTCCGCACGGATCCGGAATCGGAGCGTCACCGAGGCCTCACGTTCATTCTCGTACCTCTCGACCTGCCGGGCATCACCGTCCGACCGATCGAACAACTGGACGGCCTGCCAGGCTTCGCCGAGGTCTTCTTCGACGATGTGCGCGTACCCGCGGAGCACCAGCTCGGGGAAGAAGGCAAGGGCTGGAACGTCGCCATGGCAACGGCGGGCTTCGAACGCGGCCTGATGCTGCGCAGCCCTGCGCGCTTCCAGGCAACGGCGAAGCGCCTGGTGGAGCTGGCGCGTTTGCACGGCGATGCGGTCGAAAGGTCCGTGCGTGATGAAGTCACACGCTGCTGGATCGCGGCGGAGGCGTACACCCTGGAAACCCATCGCACGGTCTCACGCTTGCTGGCGGCGGGAAAGATCGGTGCCGAAGCCAGCCTCAACAAGATCTTCTGGAGCGAACTCGATCTGCGCATGCACGAGCTGGCCCTCGAAATCCTGGGCGACCGGGGCGAGCTGCTGCCGGAAGCGCCGGCGGCCGGTGACGTTGGCGGCTGGCTCGACGGCTACCTGTTTGCGCTCTCGGGCCCCATCTACGCGGGCACGAACGAGATCCAGCGCAACATCATCGCCGAACGCATTCTCGGGCTGCCGAGGTAGTCATGGATTTTCGCTTCGACGAAGACCAGGAGCTGTTGCAGAGCACCGTGCGTGAGTTCTTGCAGGGCGAAGTCACACCCGAATCCGTGCGTGCGCTGTGGGAGACGGAAACGGGGCGCTCGCCCGAGCTGTGGAAGCAGTTGGCGGAGATCGGCCTGCCGGGCCTGCTCGTCCCGGAACAGCATGGCGGCATGGGTCTCTGCGAGGAAGAGATGGTGCTTCTGATCGAAGAGGCCGGGCGCGCGGCGCTTGCGGAGCCCGTGATCAGCACGGCTGCCGTTGCCGTGCCGTTGCTCGGGGAGATCGGCGGGAATCTGGCGAACGAATGGCTCCCGAAGATCGCCGCAGGGGAAGCCATCGCGGCCGTCGGCCATCCGATCAGCCCGTTCGTCGAGGACGCGCACGTCGCCAACCTCCTCCTGCTGCCCGACAACGATGGGGCGCTCCATGCCGTTCCCCGGGACGCAGCCGAGGTGAAGGTTCAACCCGCCAACGACCCGTCCCGACGCATCGCCAGTGTCGAATTCAAAGCCAACGAGAGCACCCGCATCGCAAGCGGAGGCGCGGCTGCCGGATTGTTCGCGGCTTCGCTCGACCGCGGAGCCCTGGCCTGCGCCGCCGGAACACTGGGCGTCTGCGATCGTCTCATCAGCCTCGCCGCTGCGTACGCCAGCGAACGCAAGCAGTTCGGCAAGCCGATCGGATCGTTCCAGGCCGTCAAGCACATGCTCGCGGACATCAAGGTGAAACTCGAGTACGCGCGGCCCCTGGTACAACGTGCGGCGCACTCGGTGGCCCATGGAAGCGCCGCCCGCGGCGTGCACGTCTCGATGGCGAAACTCGCCGCCTGCGAAGCCGCGACGCTCGGCGCCAAGGCTGCGCTGCAGACCCACGGCGCGATCGGCTACACCTGGGAGCAGGATCTCCACATCTGGATGCGCCGCGCCTGGTCCCTGGACCACGCGTGGGGCCGCAGCGCTTTTCATCTGGGGCGCGTTCGGGAGGCGCTCTTCGCGGGCACGCTTCCGATCGGGCCCGGAACCACGTTCTCAGGAGACGCATGACATGGCAGAGGCATATATCATCGACGCGATCCGCACTCCGGTCGGCCGCAGGGGCGGCGGCCTGGCCCAGGTGCACTCCGCAGACCTGGGCGCCCACGTGATCAAGGGGCTCGTCGCCAACAGCGGCGTCGATCCGAATGCCGTAGACGATGTGATCTTCGGCTGCTGCGACACGATCGGTCCCCAAGCCGGCGACATCGCGCGCACTTGCTGGCTCGCAGCGGGCCTTCCCGAGCACGTGCCGGGCGTGACCATCGATCGCCAATGCGGTTCTTCTCAGCAATCGGTCCACTTCGCCGCCCAGGGCGTGATGAGCGGAACCAGCGACCTGATCGTTGCCGGTGGCGTGCAAAACATGAGCGCCATTCCGATCAGCTCCGCAATGACGTTGGCCCAGCCCCTCGGCTTCGAAACTCCATTTGCGGGTTCCGAAGGCTGGGAGGCACGTTATGGCACCCAGGAGGTCTCGCAATTTCGCGGCTCGGAAATGATCGCCGAGAAGTGGGAGATCTCCCGGGAGGAGATGGAGCGCTTCGCGTATGAGAGCCATCAACGCGCGATCGCGGCCGTCGATGCAGGACGGTTCAAGAAGGAGATCGTGCCGCTGGCGGGAGTCGAAGACGACGAGGGGCCGCGACGGGACACCACCCTCGAGAGGATGGCCGGACTGAAGCCGTTGATCGAAGACGGGCGCATCACCGCAGCCATGGCCAGCCAGATCTCCGACGGCGCCTCGGCCATGCTGATCGCCAGCGAGCAGGCGGTGAAGGATCACGGCCTCAAGCCGCGTGCGCGCGTGCATCACATCAGTGTTCGCGCCGACGACCCCATCTACATGCTGACGGCACCGATCGAGGCCACGAAGCACGCGCTCGCCAAGGCCGGCATGTCGAAGGACGAGATCGACCTGGTCGAGATCAACGAGGCCTTCGCTCCGGTCGTCCTGGCCTGGCAGAAGGAGACGAACTGGGACCTCGAAAAGGTGAACGTCAACGGCGGCGCGATCGCCCTGGGGCACCCGATCGGAGCCACCGGAACACGCCTGATGACGACCCTGCTCCACGAATTGGAACGCACGGGTGGGCGCTACGGCCTCCAGACCATGTGTGAAGGCGGTGGTCAGGCCAACGTCACCATCATCGAACGTCTGTAGGGGAGTTCAAGACATGGGAACCTGCGACGGACGTGTCGTCATCATCACGGGAGCTGCCCGCGGCATTGGCCGCGAGCACGCCCTTGCCTTCGCTCGCGAAGGCGCCAAGGTCGTCGTCAACGACATCGGTGTGGAGCTCGACGGTAGCGGCGGTGGTGCGGGCCCTGCCGATGATGTGGTGCAACAGATCCGCGATGAAGGCGGCGAAGCGATCATCAACGGCGCCGATGTCGCGGATTTCGCGCAGACCGGGCTGGCGGTCGAGCAGGCTCTCGAAGCCTTCGGTCGCCTCGACGTGGTGGTGAACAACGCCGGCTTCGTCCGCGATCGCATGTTCGTCTCCTGCAGCGAAGAAGAATGGGACGCCGTGGTGCGCGTTCATCTGAAGGGGCATTTCTGTCTCGCCCGAAATGCCGCCGAGCATTGGCGAGGCGAGTCGAAGGCCGGGAATGCCGTCGATGCGCGCATCATCAACACCAGCTCTGGCGCGGGCCTCCAGGGCAGCATCGGTCAGAGTTCCTATTCCGCAGCCAAGGCGGGGATCGCCGCGCTCACCTTGATCCAGGCCGCTGAACTCGGCCGCTACGGCATCACCTCCAATGCCATCGCCCCCTCTGCACGCACCCGTATGACCGAAGGCGTCTTCGCGGAAATGATGGCGAAGCCCGAAGACGGCTTCGACGCAATGGACCCCGCCAATATCTCGCCCCTCGTCGTCTGGCTTGGCAGCGCTGAATCGAAGGATGTGAGCGGCCAGATCTTCGAGCTCTCCGGCGGCGAGATCAGCATCGCGGACGGCTGGCGGGCCGGCCCGGCCATCGACAAGGGCGCTCGCTGGGCCCCGGACGAAATCGGAGCGGCCGTCCACGAATTGATGAACAAGGCCACACCAGCCCAGAAGGTCTACGGGACGTAGATGGATTTCCGGTTCACGGAAGAGCAAGACGAGCTCCGCGAAATGGCACGTGGATTCCTCGTGGAGGTCTCCAGCTCGGACCAGGTGCGTGCCGCCATGGCCAGCGAGCTCGGACACGACCCGGAGGTGTGGAAACGTGTCGGCGCCGAACTCGGCTGGCCCGCCGTCACCACCCCGGATACGTATGGTGGCCTCGGCCTGGGGGATGTCGAGCTGGTCGCGTTGATGGAGGTCATGGGCGAGACCCTCTTCGCTTCGCCTTTCTTCGCAAGCGTTGCATTGGGTGCCAATGCCATCCTCACGGCTGGAACCGAAGATCACCGACAAGCACTGCTGCCGGAACTTGCCGAAGGTGTGTGCACGGCCACGCTCGCTGTCGCCGAACAGGGCGGAGGCTGGGCGGCCGAGGACATCCGCGCCAGCTTTCGACGCGAAGGCGACGAACTGGTGCTGACTGGGACCAAGCGTCATGTGGTGGACGGCCACTTCGCCGATCGCATCGTCGTGGCTCTTCGCGAAGAGGGCTCGAGCGGCAGGGAAGGCCTGGCCCTCGTCGTGCTGCCTGGCGATGTGACCGGGCTCCAGCGCGAAGCGCTCCCGACACTCGACCAGACGCGCCGCCTTGCGGAGATTCGGCTCGATGGTGTGCGTGTGCCAGCGTTCACCCGGCTCGGCGATGGCGGTGCCGACGCTCTCGATCGGATCCTCCAACGCGCCGCGATCGCCCTCGCCGCCGAGCAGGTCGGCGGCGCACAACGCTGCCTCGAGATGGCGGTGGCGTACGCCAAGGAGCGCGTGCAGTACGGGCGTCCGATCGGATCGTTCCAGGCCATCAAGCACAAATGTGCGGACATGATGGTCAAGATCGAATCGGCCCGCTCCGCCGTCTACTACGCAGCTTGCGTTGCCGCAGATCAGGGCGACGAGCTCGCGCTCGCGGCATCGATGGCCAAGGCTGCGGCCTCCGATACCTACTCGTTCTGCGCGGGTACAGCGCTCCAGATTTTCGGTGGTGTCGGCTTCACATGGGAGTACGACATCCACCTCTACTTCAAACGCGCGCGATCGAGCGCCAGCTTGCTAGGCGACGCGCCTTACCACCGCGAACTCGTCGCCCGGGCCATCGGGCTCTAGAGGAGAACCTTCGTGTCCATCGACATCGATCTCCAGGGCAAAGTCGCAATCGTGACGGGCGGTGGTCGAGGCGTGGGACGCGGCATCACCCAACGCTTCCTCGAAGCCGGCGCCGATGTCGTCGTCTGCGGACGCAACGAACCCGACGTGCTGCCGAGTGCGGGCGACCACGCCGCGGTATTCCTCCCTGCCGATGTGCACGACGTGGACGCGATCGCTGGCGTCGTCGAAGGAACCGTCGAACGCTTCGGCCAGCTCGACATCCTGGTGAACAACGCCGGCGGTGCCCCATTCGCGGATGCAGCCGATGCCTCGCCTCGCTTCCACGAGAAGATCATGGCGCTGAACCTGATGGCGCCCCTTCATTTCGCCCAGAAAGCCAATGCCGTGATGCAGGGCCAGGAGCAGGGCGGCTCGATCGTGATGATCTCCAGCGTATCCGCCCTGCGACCGTCCCCCGGAACCGCCGCCTACGGCGCTGCGAAGGCCGGGCTGATCTCCCTCGCGCAGAGCCTCGCCGTCGAGTGGGCGCCGCGGGTGAGAGTGAATGCGATCGCGGTCGGGATGGTGCGCACGGAACAATCGCACCTCCACTACGGGGATGCGGCCGGCCTGGCGCGCGTCGAAGCCACCGTGCCTCTGGGCCGCCTCGCCAAGCCGGAAGAAATCGGCGATGCCTGCGTCTTCCTCTCGTCACCGCTGGCCAGCTATGTCACGGGTGCCAACTTGCTGCTCCACGGCGGGGGCGAGGCGCCGGCGTTCCTGAGCGCCGCCCGGAGCTGACGCCAGCACGGAATGCGAGCAGGCCGGCAGAGCGCCTCGTCGCCCGGTTCGGGTATCCTCAGGTCCCCTGCACGGAGGACTCCCCATGGGCATCCTGTCTTGGATCCTGCTCGGCCTCGTAGTTGGCGTTCTCGCCAAATGGATCATGCCCGGTCCCGATCCGGGTGGCCTCGTCGTGACGATCCTGATCGGAATCGCCGGCGCATTCCTCGGAGGGTTTCTCGGAACCCGGCTTGGCCTCGGCGACGTGACCGGCTTCAACCTGGGCAGCCTCGCGCTCGCAACCGGCGGCGCCCTGGTGCTGCTCTTTGCACATCGCAAACTGCGGGGGTGACCCGGGCCCATCGCTCCTGGAACTGCGCTGCACGCTCGAGCAGGCTTTTGCCGAAGACCCAGCCGTCCGGTATTCGCCGCATCGGCCTGGGTGGTTCACCCGGTGTAGGCCGGGAATCGGATACCCGATAGACCGGCGACGTGGACGTGTCTTCCCTCTTCGATCTCGGCGCGCTTCGCGGGCAGCTCCTCGGCGACCCGCGCCCCGCCCCCCGTGGCTCCGATCAGCCTGCCGGGCAGACCGATGAATCACGTGGCGAGAGCCGCGGTGTCCGCATGTCTCTGAGCGCCGAAGGCCTGGCCCGGAGCCGAGCCGACGACGAGAAATCGACGCGCTCGGAATCGACGCGCTCGGAACCCACGGGCTCGGAGCTCACGGAAGACGAGCGACGCGAGGTCGATGAACTCGCACGCCGCGACCGCGAAGTGCGCGCCCACGAAGCGGCCCACAAAGCAGCAGCAGGCAGCCTGGCCAGGGGTGGCGCGAGCTTCACGTACGAGAACGGACCCGACGGCCGACGCTATGCGGTCGGTGGAGAAGTCTCGATCGATGCTTCGCCCGTCGGGGGCGATCCGGCTGCAACCGCACACAAGATGGAGCGGGTCCGGGCAGCAGCTCTCGCACCGGCGGATCCCTCCGGCCACGATCGCCAGATCGCTGCCACGGCAGCCAGACAGGCCCAGCAGGCGCGAGTCGCCGCGACCCGTGAAGCCATGGGCCTAGAGAGCGATGCCACGGGCACGACGGCCGGCCCGGCAGAAACCGAAGAGGCTCCCGTCTCGGGTTCCTGCCCCGTATGCGGCGAGGGTGCCCATGGGCCGGAGCAGCACAGCGGCGAGATCGATTTCCGCGCCTGAACGAGCGCGGTGCGAGTAGCGGAAGAAATCCTAGGCGCGCAGGAACCAGCGGCGGACGACGATGTCGTTGGCAATCCGCGGGTGGCCCAGGAGCCGCGCGGCCAGGAAGCGGACGAGGGGAGCGGGAAGGCGATCCGTCGGACCCGGGCGATGTTCCCGCGGTCCGAAACGACCGAGCAGATCTCGCTCGTAGCCGGCCAGCGTTTCCGGCGCACCGAGCTTCTCCGCCGATCGCATGTTGCGAAGTGTGCCGGCCAGCAGGAGGCCCGATTCCACGGCGGGTCGGATGCCCTCGCCGCTTCGCGGGTAGGCCAATCCAGCCGCATCACCGATCAAAGCGAGCCCGTCGTCGAAGAGGCGGCGTGGCGCCTGGTCGTACAACAGATAGGCATGCCCACGGAAGGCCGTGGGCAGTTCAGGCGGTAGGCGTTCCTGTTGGCGCAACTCGTCGAGGAAGCCGGCCAGGTGCGTCGAGAGATGCTCGCGATCCTGTCGCCCCAGGCCCAGGTTCAGCCAATCTCCCTTCCTGAAGATCCACCCGTAGCCCTTCAGATCACGCTGGAAGGAAATCAGCGGCGTATCGGCTGCGACAGGACAGGCAAGCGCCTGTGCCTCGGTCATCCGGAACTCGATTTCCTGGGCGGCGATGAGAGGCTCTTCGGATTTGGGTCCGAGCATCAATCGACGTGCCACGGGACAGAAATGGCCGCCCGCCCCCACGACCAGGGGGGCGTGAATCGAGCCGTTCACCAACCAACCAGAGCCCTGGCACTCCAGCGAACGAAGTGGTTCGCCGTCTCGAACATCGGAATCTGTTCTTCTCAGGAGGTACGTATCGAACTCACAGCGTCGGATTCCGTAACTAACGACCTGATCCGAACGGGTGGCTGATTCCCGCCCACTGGACACGCCTACACGAAAACCGTGAATGGGCTGCAGGACGTTTCCCCTGGCATAGGCTTCGGTCTCGATACCGAGTGCGTCGAAGACCCGTGGGGTCACCCAGCCGGCACAGAGCTTGTCCCGAGGAAAGCGGGCACGGTCGAGGATCACGACGCGAAGTCCACTCCCACGGAGACCGAAGGCCATGGAGGACCCAGCCGGCCCTCCGCCGACGATGACGACGTCAGCGCTCTCCAAGCGCGCCACCTTCCTGGAGAAGCTCTTCGATTGCCTCGTCTGCGAAGCAGGGCGCATCCCCGCTGTACTGATGCTCGCGGGTAAAGGGAATGTGATCGTTCCCGGCACGCGAAAAGAGCACCTGGAAGAGCTGAACCGTGGCCGTCTCGAACGAGGCCGTCGTGCCGGCCAGATAGAAGCGCCAGGTCCGGGCCAGCTCGCGACCCACGAGGGCTTCGATTCGATCCGTCTCCCGCTCGAACCGGCGCAGCCAATGGCTTGCGGTGAGTCGGTAGTGGATGCGCAGATTTTCCGCGTCGAGCAACGCGAAGTTCTTCGGCTCGAGAATGCGCATCATCTCACCAAGAGTTGGGGGATGTGCGTTGGGGAAGACGCGCTTGCGCATCCAGCGGTTCAAGAGCTGCGGGCGGCTGCGTCCGATCGTGTGGAGCAGACCGAGGCCATGCGGACGCAGGCAGCGATCGATCACTGAACCGAGTTCCTCATAGTGATCCGTACCTACATGCTCGAGCATGCCAACCGAGGCGAACACGTCGTATTGCCCGTGCAGGTTTCGGTAGTCATCGTGGATGAACTCCACGCGATCGGTGAGGCCTTCCTTCTCGGCACGCTCCCGGGCGTAGGCCACCTGCTCCTCGGCCACGTTGCAGGCCCGTACACGCGCGCCGTAGTGGCGAGCCATATGCAGGGCCAGGCCTCCCCAACCGCAACCTGCCTCGACCACTTCATCACCGGGGCGCAACCCGAGCTTGCGGCAGACGTGATCCATCTTGGCGAATTGCGCTTCCTCCAGGCTCGCATCCGGGCGCGGGAAGTAGCCACAGGTGTACGTCATCCCGGCGTCGAGCCAGCAGGCGTAGAACTCGTTTCCCACGTCGTAGTGGTGGCTCGCATTCTGGGTTGCCTTGCTGCGCCCCGTATTCAGGGCCAGTTCTCGCAACGAATCAGGAATCCAATGGCTCACTCCAACCCGGGGCTCGCGACGCAGGAGCGCCGCCAGGAACTCATCCAGGGCACCTTCCACTTCGATCCGCTCCTGCACGAAGAGATCTCCGAGCTCGAGTTCCGGATCGATCGCCAGGCGAATCAAGGCAAGGGGACTTCGGATCACGAGCGTGCCTGCAGAAGTATCCGGCGAGGTGCCGACTTCGTCGCCGGTCCAGAGCCGAATGCGCAATTCCGGCGAACCGGCGGCCCGGTAGAGTGCATTCGCGATGCGATGAGCGAGGCCCGGCGGGAGGATGGAGCGGCCCATGGTTTTGAATCAACCAGGGAAATGGCTCGGGCACAAGCCCTGGGCCGAGCGTCAGGAAGTCTCGGCGGTCCGGATTTCCTTCGCTCGCTGGGGCGAAAGGAAGGCCGCGGACCTGGCGAGTGCTGCCACCAGGCCAAAGAAGGATTGGAGCCCGGCCCAGAAGAGTTCCGGTCCCGGGTCGGGCTGGAGCAGCCAGCGCATGAGGAGTGGCACCGCGGACATGCAGGAGGGTCCGAGCATCGCGAAGCCCCACAGCAGGAAGCGACGTGCGGTCTCGGGGCTCACCAGGCCGAGCCGAGCACGACGGCGCGCCATCACTCCCTCGCGAAGAGCTTCTGCCGCCGCCCACGCGAAAGCCCCGGAGCGCACGATCGCGGTAAGGATCGATGCGTACCAGGCCATCGGGGTTTCGGCCGTGGCCCACGGCCCCGGATGAGCCAGATGGGCGAGTGCCAATGTAGCTCCGATGCCCAGCGTGAGATTGCGAGCCCAACTCGACTCCGGCCGGAATACCTGCCAGGTGAAAACCGCGCACAGGACAGCCGTGGAACGGATCGCCAGCTCGGCGATTGCCAGGATGGGGCCATCCCACGAGCTCTGGACTACCCCGTGATGACGAGATGCTCCGGGATGAAGCCGAACGCGCCGCCTACCAGGAAGCCCGCTCCGATCATCAGCTCGGGTAGCCCACGGGTCTTGCGCCAGAGCAGCAGCAGCCGAAGCCCGACGACCAGACTGACTAACAAGAATGCGATCAGGCCAGCGTTGCAGATGGCAGCCGTCATACTCTTCCGTGGATCTCCCTACGGCACTCGGCTTTCTCATCGGTCTGGCGACGCCCGCGGTTGAATCCTGCTGCGACCCAGCGGAATCAAGGCCCCCGGGTGGAGCTGAACGGCTCTTCCTCTTCGGATGGCCGGGAGGGGGCCCTGCTAGACTCGAGCTGGATCTCCCCTTCCGAGGGCCCCGGTGACCATCCCCGCAAAGCCCGCGGAATATGCCACGATCACTCGGAGTGACGGATCGGTGGCCCTGGAGATCCATTTTCACGGCGGAAAGCAGAGAAGACTCCGGATATGCCGACCGAACATCGCCGCGGAATCCTATGGGCGTTGGCTGCGGCGATTGGCATCGCCGGCTTCGTCATCCCGTGGAAGGTCGCCAGCACCTACGGCGAAAGCGCGATCAATACACTCCTGTTGTTGGCGATTGCTGCGATCTTCAACAGCCTCCTGACGGGCTACCGCCAGCGATCGATTCCGAGGTTCGGTCCGGTCGACCTCGGAATCGCAACAGCCCTCGCCGCGTTCACCCTTTTCGGAAATCTCGCGAGTGCCTCCGCCATTCAACTCCTCTCCCCAGCCTTGCTGACCGTCATGCAACGCAGCGAGGTGATCATCGTCGCGCTCCTCGCATGGCCGATCATCGGGGAGCGAATCGATGCCCGCTTCTGGATTGGCGCCGCCGTGGCCGGTTGTGGCCTGTTCCTCCTGCAAGACGCGGTTTCAGCTTCCGAGCCTCGAGCCGTCGGCATCGTCTGGGCCGCCGTCTCTGCGTTCTGCTTCGCTTCGATGGCCGTGATCACCCGACTCTTCATCCGACGCATCGATCTGGTCGCCGTCAACGCGTTGCGACTCTGGATCGCTGTCGCCCTGTGGTTCGTATTCAACGGCTTCCCGCCGGAGATCTTGGATATCTCCGCTGCCCAAGCTGGCTATGTAGGCCTCGCGGCCTTCTTCGGCCCGTTCATGGGTCGGTTGTGCATGATGAACTCGGCCAGGTACATCGAGGCGCGGATCACCACGTTGGCGACCCTGGCCGCCCCTCCGCTCACCCTCGTGCTCGGAGCCGTCCTCCTCTCGGATCAACCAAGTGCCAGAGAAATCCAGGGTGGCGTCGTGATGCTGATCGGGATTGCGATCCCTGTCCTGGGTTGGGCAAAACGGCGGCCGACCTCCGCTGGCCCCTCCTCGAGTTCCTGAATGGAACCAGACTACGACCTTCAGCGGCCCAGATATTAACAATGAGTCTAGACTAAATGTATAATTTCGCTTACGATGCCCACCATGCCGAGCCAGACTCCCCTTCCGCGGGCCCGTAGAAGTCAGGCGGAACGAAGCGCCGCCACCAAGACACGTCTGCTCGACGCCTCGATCGGCTGCCTGATCGACCACGGCTACGCCGGAACCACCACGCTGGCTGTCTGCAAGCGTGCCGGCGTATCCAATGGATCGCTGTTGCACCACTACGGCACGCGGGAGCACCTGCTCGGAGCGACCCTCGAAGCCGTGTACGGCCGCTTGCGAGACGGAGTGGTCACACAACTCGAAGCCCTGCCTACGAATGGCGACCGGGTCGACGCGCTGGTGGATGTCATGTGGTCCGCCTTCGGCGCTCCTGAGTTCAAGGCCGTCCTGGAATTGTGGCTCGCAGCCGCGAGCCACGCCGAGTTGTCCTGGTCCCTATGGCCCGAAGCGCAGGCCTTCGATGAAGGCAATGTTCCGCTGGCCGAGGCGTTGTTCCCGGAAGTCGCTGAGCGGCTGCCCGACTTCGCGACGTGGATCAGCCTGATCTTCCAGGTGATGCAGGGGCTTGGTCTCGTAAACGCAACTCGCCCCTTCGATGCCGAAACGGCAGCTCTTCGCGAGCGTACGCTCACCCTCTTCAAAGCCGTGTTGCGTGACGCATTCGGGGCGGAGGAAGCATCATCTTGAAAAACAAGCTCATCATCTCGGCCGGCCTGACACTCGTCCTCCTCTTCAGCTGTGGCGTCGGTTCCCTCTTGAACCGAGGCTCCGAGCCCATGCCTCGCGCCGAGGCACCCAGCGATCCGGAGACCCGTTTTGTCGAAACACGCTCGGGAAGGGTGCACGTGCTGGACGTTGGCAAGAGCGAAGACGTGATCCTGCTCCTCCACGGAACCGGACGCAGCGTGGCAGACTGGCAGGAGGGTCTGTCCGCGCGCCTTGGCGAGAGCCACCGGGTCATCGGGATCGACTACTACGGGCTCGGTCTGAGTGATCGCACCCATTCGGGACGCTATGGAATCGCGCTCTGGGCAGAGGAGGCCCGCGACGTCCTCGACGCTTTGGAGATCGACCGGGCCACGGTCGTGGGCCATTCTGCCGGAGGCGCCGTAGCGGCGATCCTCACCGCGGATCATCCCGAACGCGTAGACCGAACTGTGTTCATCGGGCACGGCATGGCAATGGATCCGATGCAGATCGTCCCGCTTCTCCCAGGCATCGGGGAGATCGCCATGGCACGCACGGCGATCTTCAGCGACGTGTTCTCTGAAGCTCACGAGCGCCGCCTGGCAGCGGCGTATGCCATTCGTGGCACCCGAGCTGCGCTCCTCACTTTCCTGCGACGCCAGTACACCGTCGACGGGCTGCGGCTCGTGACGGGCACCTACGAAGAGATTCGGCGGCCCGTACTCCAGGTTCATGGCGCTGCCGACGCATCTATTCCAATCGCGGCCGCCCGCGGCCTGACCTCCCGACTCCAAGACACCCGTTTCCTCGCCTTCGCAGGCGTCGGGCATGACGTCCATGTCGAGGCCCCGGGTCGGCTCGCCGAGGCGATCACGGGATTCATCGAAGACACGCCAGCACCTCTCTGAACGAAACACGACCCGGAAAGCTGATCCCCTTCCAGGCGTCGTCGAATCGCCTCAGCCACTTGTGAGCCGTCTGCTGGCTTGCACCAGCAGCTTCGGCGGCCCGCTTCACGGGCCAGCCCTTCTCTCGAACCCGACGGATCAGGAGCCGGCGGGACGCCGGCGTCAGCTTCGCGTTAGCATGAAGTTGCACTCGGGAATCTCCTCTGGGGGGGTCGATGGTTGGTCTTTCAACCCCATCTTTCCTCAGTGGCCCCCGGGTCAAACCTGGTGAGGTTTCTCGCCTGGAGAACTCGTTGCGAAGGAGACCTGAATGCCTGCACTGCTGGTCGAGCGCAAGGGCGCCATCGCCACGCTGATCAACAACGACCCGCCCCGGAACCGGATGAGCCTGGCCTTCATGGACGAGCTCGAGGAGCAGATCGCGCTGCTGGGCGCCGACACGTCGGTTCGCGCGCTCGTGCTGACCGGATCCGGCGACGAGCATTTCTCTGTCGGAATGGATCTCAAGGAACTCCCCGAAGGCGCGAAACGCATGGGCAGTATCGAGGCTGTCTTCGATCAGCGACTACGCGTCTTGGCTGCCATCGAAGCGCTCGAAAAGCCGGTGGTCGCCCTGATGTACGGCTACTGCCTGGGAGGAGGCCTCGAGCTTCCCCTGGCTTGCCACTTCCGCCTGGCGGCGTCTGAAGGCGCGAAGATCGGACTGCCTGAGATGGATCTGGGCTCGGTGCCTGCTTGGGGCGGTACGGCCCGCCTCACCCGCTGCGTAGGCCGCGACCACGCGCTCGACATGATCCTTCGGGCCAAGAAGATTTCCGGCGAGGAGGCCTTGCGCATCGGCCTCGTCCACGAACTCTGGCCGATCGGAGAACTCCGTGCCCGTGGCGAAGCCCTGGCGGAGGAGCTGGCCGCACAGCCGGCGCTAGGTGTCGCCGGCGTGTTGCGATGCGTCGTCGGCGCGGGAGATGCCCCACTCGACGAGGCGCTGGCAGAGGAGCGCCGCGCGGTCATGGCAACGATGGGGACACCCGACCAGCAAGAGGGAATGCGGGCGTTTCTCGAAAAGCGACGACCCGTTTTCAACCAAGGCTGAGGCGATTCGTCGGTGAGGCCGAGATCGGCCAGGCCATTGCAGCAGCCTCAGTCGCCGAAGGCGCGGATGCCGGCCTACGCGCGGCAGGCCGTTCTCCAGCATTGTGTCACGCGGTTCGAAGAACGGGCGGAAGAGCCTGGGACACGCTCGAAGTGGGCGGCGTCGTGGTGGGTGACGTGCCCTCCTGGCGGGTCGATCACATGCCCTACGGCGGCGTGAAGGACAGCAGTATCGGCCGAGAGGGCATCCGGTTCGCCATCGAGGAGTTGACCGAGATCCGGCTGCTGGTGCTGCGCACCCCGCCAAACGGCTGATTCCAAGTCTCTACGGCAAGGTTGAGGTGGGTCTTGCTCCTGAACGACCCCCTCCTACGCAGGAGAGATGGGCTCATTTTTGCCCAATGGAGCCGAAGATGACTTGACACGCTGCGGCACGATCGGAGTACACTGGACGAAAGTCGTGGTGCAAGCAGTTGCTGAGACGCTCTCGGGCCGTGTCCGAGGGCGAGACCTGGGGGGGGTGGTTTCGTTTCAAGGCGTGCCGTTCGCGGCGGCGCCTCGGGGTGAGTTTCGCTTCCTGCCGCCCAGGCCCCCGGAGCCCTGGGCCGGCGTCCGGGATGCCCAGCAATCGGGACCGGCAGCGCCCCAGTTCTCCTTGCCGGCCTTCTCCTGGATCAATGCGGCGGCGGGCCCGCTGGGAGACGACTGCCTCTCGGTAAACGTCTGGACCCCGGCCGCGGACGACGCAAGGCGCCCCGTGCTGGTCTGGATCCACGGCGGCGGCTTCCTGGTGGGCTCTGGCTCGACGGCGGTCTACGACGGCGCCGCACTGGCCGAGCGGGGCGATGTCGTGGTGGTCTCGATCAACTACCGCCTCGGCGTACTCGGCTTCTCGCACCTCGGGCTGCTCGGCCTCGAGGGCCTGGAAGAAGCCACGAACGGGGCATCCGGGATCAGATTGCCGCGCTCGAATGGGTGCGTGACAACATCGAGCGCTTCGGCGGCGATCCGAAGAGCGTGGCGATCTTCGGGCAATCTGCCGGTGGCATGAGTGTCGGCACGCTGCTCGGCGCACCGCGAGCACGCCCACTCTTCCACCGCGCGATCTGCCAGAGCGGCGCGGCCGACCACGTGATCGATCGGAACGAGGCCGCGGACGTCGCCCAGATCCTGCTTCGGGAGCTCGGCCAGCGTCGGCCGACCCCCGCATCCCTGGCCGAGATTCCCCTCGGTCAACTCCTTGCCGCCCAGCGCGCGATCCTCACCCGCGCTTCAAACCTCAGCAATCTGATGGTGCTGCTGCCCGCCGTCGATGGCGATCTGATTCCCCGTCAACCGCTTGCCGCGCTGCGGGCCGGTGAAGCCGCAGGCATACCGATCGTTACCGGTGCCACGCTCGACGAATGGCGATTGTTCCGCATGATCGATCATGGCATCGGACGCTTCAGCCAGGCGGATCTGGTCGATCGTTTTCGCGAGGTGCTACCGAGCCTTCCCCACGCACCTCGGGCGGATGTCGCCGCCCGGCGGTTCCGCGAGGCCCTGGGCGAACGATCCGTCGCGTCGCGCCCCAGCGATGTATGGAGCGCATTCCAGAGCGCCCGCACCTTTCATCACCCGTCCAACCGGCTGGCCGAGGCGCACCACGCCGGGGGTGGCGAGGCCTACTCCTATCTCTTTACCTGGCGGGCGCCGGCAATGCGGCGCTCGGTCGGCGCATGCCACGCCATCGAGATCCCCTTCGTGTTCGGCTCGACCTCGCATCCGATCGCGCGTCCACTCACCGGGCTCTCGGCCAAGGCGGGGAAACTCTCGCGGCGGCTGCAACATGCCTGGATCGGGTTTGCGCGCCACGGCACACCGGGGCACGAGCGACTGCCCCGCTGGCCTACCTATGATCCCGAGCGGCGCTCGACGTTGATCTTCGGACGCGACTGCGCCCTCGCGGAGAGCCCGTTGGACGAGGAGCGCCAACTGATCGACCGATGGCTAGGCGACGGCCCGATCCGCGGTCGCCCCTTGCGCCACGGCAGCCACAACGCCACCCGCATGCGCGCCCACGCCTGGCTCGGAAGTCCCCAGACCAGCGACGCCTGACGTTCGTGGCCGCGTCTACGGCTCGAGCACGACCTTGATCGCGCCAGCCTCCCGCTTCCCCGCGGTTCCGAAGGCCTCCGCTGCGGAATCCAATGGGAACCGATGCGTGATCAAGCACTCTGGGACTTCCGGATGCCGGGCCAACAACCCTGCCGCCACGTCGATATCCCGCATGGCACCATGCGTGCAGTAGAGCGACGCGGGGACGATGCGAATCTCCTTCAGGCATAGGGGAAAGGCCGGCAAGCTCAGCTGACCGTCCCAATAGGAGGCGACCAGCACCACCGTGCCAGCCGGGCGACACGCTTCGACAGCTGCTGCGGCCGCGCTCTCGGTACCAGCAGCCTCGACGACGAGGTCGTAGGTTCCCTCGGGCTCACCGCAGCCGAGCCTCGCGGCAGCTTCACGTTGGTGGTCATGCCGCGCGACGACATCCACCTTCGCGCCCCCCGCTCGGGCCCCGAAGGCCGCAAGCAGGCCGATCGGCCCGGCACCTACCACGAGCACGCGCTGACCCGCATGCTGCCCCGCCAGTCTCAGGCCATGCAGGGCGACGGCCAGGGGTTCGACGAGGCTCGCGTTGGCCGGGTCGAGGCCATGGGGCAGGCGCACGATGGCCCGCTCGGGCACGAGCATCTCGTCGGCCATACCTCCCTCTTGAAACACGCCATGAATGATGGTCGGACCCCTCTCGCACAGGTTGTATTCCCCCGAACGACAGGGCGCGCACTCCATGCAAGGCGAGAGCGGCTCGACTGCTACCGGCGTTCCGTCGTCGGTCACCCCGGCAATCTCGTGGCCCAGGGTGGTCGGCGGCGGCATCGGGCCACTGATCAGATGCAGATCGGAGCCGCAGATCCCGGCCGCGCGTACGCTCACGCGCACGCCCTCACCCCGAGGTGCCTCGATCTCGACGACCTCGATGCCCTTCTCACCGCAACGAACGGCCCTCACGCTTGCCTCCCTTCCTTCTTCGGCCGGCGACTAACCGGGAAATCCCGTTTCGAGCATCCGCATCGCAACCGCGGCATGGAATGCCGTGCCGTACACCATCCCCGCTTCATCGAGCAGCATGCGGTTCGAATGGCATGGCGCCGCGGGGCCTTCGCCCTTGGGGCGCACACCCAGAAAACCCATCGCTCCGGGAATCTCGTTCAACACGTACGAAAAATCTTCGGCCCCCATGACCGGTTGGGGCATCTCGACGGCGCTACCCCCGGTTACGTCCCGAGCGACGTCGAGCATCAGACGCGCTGCACGACCGTCGTTCATTGTCACCGGATAGCCGACGACGATCTCCACGTGGGCTTCGGTCCCATGAGCCCGCGCCACATGCTCTGCAATCTGACGAATCCCCGCCTGGGCCAGCTCACGGGAACGCTCGGAGAGTGCACGAAGCGTCCCATGAAGTGTGACCTCTTCCGGAATCACGTTCCCCGTCGTGCCGCCGTGGATCTGGGTGACCGTCAAGACCGCCGGGTCCGTAGCTGGAATGCGCCGCGTGATGAAGCTCTGCATGGCCTGGACGATCTCGCAGGCTACGGGGACGGGATCCACGCAATCGTGGGGCATCGAGGCGTGGCCTCCGCGGCCCTTGACGGCCACGTGGAAGAAATCTGCCGAAGCCATCAAGGCACCCGTCCGGGTTCCCATCACCCCCGACGGCATGATCGGCGTGATGTGCAACGCGAAAGCGGCCTCGCAACCCTCGAGCACACCCTCCTCGATCATGGACCTTGCACCGGCGAAGCCCTCCTCGCCGGGCTGGAACATGAACACCACCTCACCCGCCAATTCGTCCCGGCGATCTGCCAGTAGCCGTGCGGCACCGGCGAGCATCGCGGTATGCGCATCATGGCCACACGCGTGCATGGCACCCTCCCGCGTCGAGCGGAAGGGCAAGTCCGTATCTTCGGGCATGGGCAGGGCATCCATGTCGCCACGCAGCAGGATCTTTCGCCCGGGCTTGCCACCCCGCAAGGTGGCCACGATCCCACTCGTCTTTTCGTGAAGCGCGATCTCGAGCGGAAGCCCTTCGAGACTCGCGAGCACCTTCTCGCGAGTCGCGGGGAGATCGAGGCCCAACTCGGGCTCAGCGTGGATTCGTCGTCGCAGATCGATGACCTCTGGCTGGATCTCCCGGGCGGCAGCTAGCAACTCATCGGTGGAGCTCATGATCGGATTTCTCCTGTAAGCGACGCCCCATGGTGCCAGCTCTCCGCTGGCGAATCCACGCCAAAGCCGGGACGATCGGGTGTATGCAGCCCATGGCCTCCGTGATCGATCGGCTGGCTGACAGCAGGCCAGACGATCCCGCCTTCCTCGGCGTGGACGATGCGTTCACCTGGAGCGACTACGCCAGACGGTCGGAGAGTTTCGCGGCCCACCTCGTCGCGCTCGGGATCGACCCCGGTGAGCGGGTGGGCATCGTGCTTCCGGACGGGCCGGGTGTCCACGCGGCGTTCGTCGGCTGCGAGAAAGCCGGAATCGTCGTGGTGGGGATCGGGCCACGAGCCGGCACGGAAGAGATCGCGCATCTCCTGGCGCTCTCGGGCGCCCGGGCGTTGGTCGCCCGACCCAGTCATCGCGGTACGGACATGGCAGCCTTCGCCGAGAAGTGTGGGATTGCGCATTTCGTGCCCGTCGCAGGGCAGCTCGAAGAGGACGAGCCGGCACCGGAAGGATCTCGCCGGCCCGCAATCGAAGAACGCCGGCTCGATGTGAACGATCTCTTCTTGCTGAACTCGACGTCGGGAACGACCGGCCTTCCGAAATGTGTCACCCACCACCAGGCGCGTTGGCACCACTTCCATGAGCTGGCCGTCGAAGCCGGCGAAATGACCGATGCGGATGTGTTCATGAGCGTCCTACCGGCCCCGTTCGGCTTCGGCTTGTGGACGGCGCATTTCACACCCACTCTGTTGGGCGCCCCGACGGTCCTGATGGAACGATTCGATGCCGGCGCCATGCTTACCGCGATCGAAACCCATCGCGTGAGCGTCCTGGCCGCTGTGAGTACCCAGTTCATCATGATGTTGAACGCGCCAGAGTTGGCAGAGGCCGATCTCTCCTCTCTTCGCGTGCTCTTCACGGGTGGCGAGGCCGTGCCCTACGAACGGGCAGCCGAATTCGAAGAACGCACCGGCGCGTCGGTCCTGCAGTTCTATGGCTCCAACGAGACCGGTGCGCTCTGCCGGACGACGATCCGGGATAGCCGTGACAAGCGCCTGCGAACCGCGGGCCGATTGATCGACAGCATGCAGGTGCGGCTCTACGACGATGGCGGCAATGAAGTGACCGCGACGGGCGTTGGCCAGCCCGCCTGCCGGGGGCCGCTCACCAGCCGTGGTTACTTCGGGGACGAAGCCGCCAACGCGAAGCTCTATACCAGGGACGGCTGGATGCTGACCGGTGACATCGCGCGCATCGATGCGGAGGGCTACCTGAGCGTGATCGGTCGAACGGCGGATTTCATCATCCGCGGTGGCAAGAACATCAGCGGCCCCGCCGTGGAGGACGCGGTTTCGAGCCACCCGTCCGTGGCTCTCGCCGCCGCGGTGGCCATGCCCGACCCGGTCTACGGAGAGCGGGTGTGTGTCTATCTGGAGCTCCTGGAAGGTGAGCCGAATCTCACGCTCGAGGCGCTTCTGGAGCATCTGCAGGAACGAGGGGTCTCCAAGGAGTGGTTTCCCGAGCGGTTGATCGTGGTCGATGCCCTCCCCAGGGCCTCCGGAGGGAAGATCGCCAAGGGAGAGCTTCGGGCGGATATCCGGAACCGGCTCGGAGCCGGCAACTAGATCTTGCAGCCCGGTTGCGCGTTGCCGAACGCAACGCAACCAGATCCGACCGACTGGGTTTCATGGAGTATTCCCATGGAGACCTTCAGTGATGCGCAAGACCGCAACCTTCCTGCTCGCCTTCGCCCTCAGCCTTCTGGCCACGGGTTGCCTCCACCACCACAGCCGCCACCACCGGGCAGGGCCCAAGAAGGTGGTCGTCCACGGCCATGCTCCGCTGGCGGCCCATCTCGTCCTGGTTCACAAGAGGCCCGCACGAGGCCGTCATTGCTCGGCTCACGCGGGCCACTGGCATTGCCATCGATGAACGCAACAGAGGAGACGCTCCTCCGTTGCGCTCAGGTGGGTTCCCTCTCGGATTCAGGCGGGTTCGCTTCAGGATTCAAGCGGGTTCGCTCTAGGATTCAAGCGGGTTCCACATGAACGGGAATTCCGTTCAGGATGGCGTTTCCGGAAAGGGGATCGATGGCGGCTTCGTCGGTGAGGCGATTCGAGTTGACGCCGGGCTGACGTTCGACGGCAACCTGGAGGCGGGCACCGGGCACGTCGTGGCCAAAGCCGTGCGGAAGACTGACGACGCCGGGGCGCATCTCGTCCGAGATCTCGACCGGTGCTTCCACCTCACCCACCCGTGAGCGGACGCGAACTCGGCCCCCGGCCGCGATGCCGTGAAGAGCTGCGTCTTCGGGATGAACGAGAAGAGTGCAGCGCGCCTTTCCTTTGGCGAGGGCAGGCACGTTGTGCATCCAGGAGTTGTTGGTGCGCATCTGGCGCCGGCCGACCAGGACGAGCTCTTCGGGCTCTCGGTCCATCGCCTCGCGGAGCCGGGCAACGTCCTCTATGAAGAGTTCTGGGGCCAGCTCGATGCATCCACTCTCGGTGCCGAGCTTCTCGGGCAGACGCGGCTCCATGGGTCCGAGATCCACGCCGTGCACGGATTCGATCATGGAATCGAGCGAGAGCCCTTCGGCTCCCTCCTTCAGCCGATCCCCAAACCTTCCGGCCCGGAGCATCAGATCGAGAAGACGCTCCGGTCCCTCGTGCTTGGCCAGCTGTTCGCGGGCGTGGCTCTCGTCCGTTTCCGAGCACGCTTTCCCCATGCCAACCGTTGCGCCTAGCAAACCGGAGAGCAGAAGTTCCTCGACGGCAGCCTGATCCGCGCCCTGCGTCCGGCCAGCCAGCTCCAGACTGACGTCCCAGAGCGGACGTACCCCCGCCGGAGGCTCGAGGACGGCGGGCGACCACTTGGCGTGCTGATGCACCGAGAAGCCGTGGAACACCATGTCGTAGTTGGTCCGCTCGAGAGGGGCGGTGACCGGAAGGATCACGTCTGCATGACGCGTCGTCTCGTTCACGTAGAGATCGATCGATACCATGAACTCGAGCTGTTCGAGTGCCGCTTCCAGGCGATCGGCATTTGGCGTCGAAAGCGCCGGGTTCCCAGCGATCGTCAACAGCGCTCTCACCCGATCCTCTCCGGGCGGTTCGATCTCCTCGGCGAGAGCCGAAACCGGGAGTTCGCCCATGAATTCCGGAAGGCCGCGCACCCGGCTATGCCAGCGACCCCGAGGTACGACACCCTTTCGGCGCGGTGTCGGATCGGCCGCCTCGTGAGCCGTCCAGGGGAACATGGCTCCCCCCGCCCGATCCAGATTGCCGGTCAGCACATTGACCACGTCGACCAGCCAGCTCGATGTTGCGCCGAACTCCTGGGTGCAGGTACCGATGCGCCCGTAGCAGACAGCGGTCGGTGCGCCGGCGAAGCGGCGTGCAAGTCGGCGAACGGCCTCCGGCTCGAGCCCGGTGGAACGGGCGACCGCCTCGGGAGAGAACTCCCGGGCGAGATCGCGCACCGCATCCACACCGTTCGTGAAATCCGCCAGCCTTCCCAGCGAAACGAGATCCTCGTCGAAGAGGACGTGCACGAGAGAGAAGAGGAAGAGCGCATCCGTGCCCGGGCGGATCGCCAGGTGCTCGTCCGCGACCCGGGCCGTCTCGCTACGCCGTGGATCTACGACCACCAGCTCACCGCCGCGCTCGCGCAGCTCACGCAGACGGCGACGCATATCGGGTGCCGTCATCAGGCTTCCATTGGAGGCCAACGGATTGGCGCCGAGAACGAGCATGAAATCCGTCCGGTCGACATCCGGAATGGGGAACATGCTGACGCCTCCAAACAGGAGGCAACTGGAGAAATGCTTCGGAAGCTGATCGACGCTGCTGGCGGAGAAGCGCCATTTCGTTCCGAGGGCACGTACGAGCGGCGCGACGGAAAGATTGGACGCGAAATCGTGGGCATTCGGATTGCCGAGGTAGGTTGCGACGGAGTTGGCCCCGTGACGCTCGCGCATTTCTGCAAGCCGCGAGCTGACCAGATCCAGCGCCTCGTCCCAGCCGATCTCGACGAACTCCCCATCCACCTTCTTCACCGGCGCACGCAGCCGATCCGGATCTTCCGACAACGCGGACAATGCGACCGCCTTAGCCCGGAAAATTCATGAAGAAGTCTCGTTCTTGAATTGAAGAAGGCCCCAGTTGCGGTAGAAACGTGTTGCGACACCCGTTTCCCCTCAACAAGGGCCCCTTCATGAAGCCGGATTCTACCGCACAGACTGTCACCT
>JAAETT010000352.1 GCA_024228115.1 bacterium | reverse complement strand
TTATTATTTGCGGGTTGTTATTATGTTGACCCTTATTATGGTTATTATCCCCAGCGTTCTGTTATAGTGGTGGAGCGTCCTTGTGAGGTGGAGATTGAGTTATTTGAGCCACCTATTGTTGATACGCCTGCGTTGGATAATATAAGGGATGGGTTGTTTAGGAGTGGGTATGGGTATTGAGGTGGTTGAATTTTCTAAAGCTATTATTACTGAGCTTGAGAGAGAACAGTATAATGGTCGTTTAGAGGGTGTGCATAGGTGGTTTTTTCGTTACAACGATGGGATTGGTAATGATGGGGTAAAGGTTGTTGATGTTAAGTTCCCATGCACCGCAGAATCATTAGCTGAGATATTTGATAAGTTATCTGTGTCTTTGAGGAAATTATGATTGATATTATAATTGGCCTTGTGATTCCGTTGGTGGCTGCTATTTCTGCTTCGTGTTTTTGGGGATTTGTTCTGAATCCTTGGTTAGATAGGCGGGGTGATTAAGTGATTAAAAAATTTTACAAATTAGGTGCTACGATTATTATATTCGTGCTACTTTCAGGTTGTGTTACTTTATCTGTGGTTCAACCTGATGGCACTAAATATAAGTATACGAGATTTGGTAAGCAGTCTTTGGAGG
>JAAETT010000351.1 GCA_024228115.1 bacterium | reverse complement strand
GCCGAATGCCTGAATTGCAATCTCCAGGTCCAGAGCTTCAATTTGGTTTGTTGTTGCGCGTTCAGATCCAGACAGTTGCCGAGTTATGCCAAAAATGGGCAAGAACGGAAGAGCGTCGAGGAGGGAAAGAGTGTACAGATGATCTTGCCCGTTTGTCGCATAACTCGGCAACCGTCGACTTTTTGACGCCCAACAAAATACTAAATAAAAGCTCTGGACCTGGAAACTTCTAACTTGACCCTCTAGAAGCATTTCCAGGTGTAACTACTGTAAACATGTACGTGTAGGTTCCTACGCATGGTCCTGCCATGCCCAAAAGCGTGTACCGTTAGTCTTGCCCATTTTTGGCATAACTCGGCAACCGTCTGGATCTGAACGCACAACAAAAAACCAAATTGAAGCTCTGGACCTGGAGATTGCAATTCAGGCATTAGACGGTAAATTGGAGGACAATATGACCTAGAAAAACACACTATTGTCCAAGAAAAGGTTGATGCACATGGCCTCTCACTTTGTTACAAGCTGCGCCGCTTCTGCCTGTTGCTCATTAGTCGTTACGTTGGGTATTGCACTAACCCCAGGCCCAATCTTTATTCTAACTTGCTGTTT
>JAAETT010000350.1 GCA_024228115.1 bacterium | reverse complement strand
TTCCGGGCGATGCAGAGAAACTGCAGGCAATTCTCCTCGAACGTGATGCCGAAATCGAGAAGCGCGACGCCGCGATCACGGAACGCGACATCGAAATCCGCCAGCTCCGCGAGTACGTCCGCCTCCTGAAGAGCCAGCAATCCGTCAGCGTCAATCGCCGCGCCGCACGCCGAAACCGTGGAAAGCCAGGTTCTCAGCCAACTTTCGTGCATAGTTCAGGTTAGAGCCTATCCCAAAACCGCAATCGCACACACCCGTGACGGTTCGGGGGTACAGGGTGAAGCTGGTGAGGCTGTGGACAAGTCAAAGGAAGCCGTGGCCAAGGTCATCGCCTCAGCGATTCGGAGGAGAAAACGGGCGATTGGCTAGGGGGTTCTCCTCCCGCCTTTGGGTGGGGCCCGTTTCATCTCTCTAGGTATTTCTTCTTTATCAGATCGAGTTTCAACCCGACGAAAAGCCAGACGGAGGCCCACAACACCCCCAATACCCCGTATGGACCGACCACCACTTTCTCGACGAACCAATGGTCTCGCCCGAACGCCCCCACGCATATCAGAGTGAGAAAAACAACCATCCAACCGACTGCAAGAACTACATCCGAGCGGGACAGAACAACGTGAAGAGGGTTCGGTTGCCGATTCATCTCACAGCCCTTCTTATTGACACTGACCACCCGGGGGTTCGGGTGGATTCAAGTAGTCGAACGCTAAGTCACCTAGCGTGGTCCCTGTCAACTGGTTGAATAGGCTATTCAAGCCCATGCCAAAGGAGAAGCCACCCACGGCGGCGACCGCTACTGCTCCGATTGGGCTGCCCTGCGCCGCGAGCGCTCCCGCCAGAGCTTTCCCTGAAAGTCCACCGCCGAGCTGGATTGCTGTATTCGCTGCTTGAAGGTTTGGCGAAAGCGATGGACCCACCCCGAAGGCGCTGGCCACAGCTGACGCCCCCCCCTCCGAACGTGCCGGCCACGGCTCCCGCTCCGCCAGCATTCGTGGCACCTATGAATGGAGTCAGAACCAGTCGGACCACGAATCCAATAAACAAGCCACTCGGGTCAGCCAGGTTCACGGGATCGTTATGCGAATATCGAAAAACGTTCGACCCATCGAGCTGCCCGATCGGATCCGCGTTGATGTACCGACCAGTCGCAGGATCGAAATACCTGAACCTGTTGTAATGTAACCGGCCATACGACCTTCGTCGTAGCGGAAGGCGATTTCTCGAGTGCCTTCGAGGCTTTAGCGCGAGATTTCCCTGGTGCACTCGGAGCATTTCCGAATAAATTCCTAGACGCGGTTTTTCAGATCGCACGCGGGGCGTAGTCGCATCCGCGCGCACCTCGGCAGCGTAGCAAGCGAGACCTTCGGGGCCGGC
>JAAETT010000349.1 GCA_024228115.1 bacterium | reverse complement strand
CTCCAACCGCCCCATCGAAGACTGGGGCAAGCTGCTCGGCGACACGGCGGCCGTCACCGCCATGCTCGATCGGCTCCTTCACCACGCCCACTTCCTGAAATGCGGACCCCGGAGCTGGCGATCCCGAGAGAAGGCCACCTCGAAAAACACACCCACAAAGGGCTAATCACACCACACCTGTCTTGGGCGGCTCCCTATGGCCGCTTTTCAGACGTTCACGTATGGCCGGTTTTGAGGTGTTCACCGAGGGCTTGCCAGGCTTCCCCGTGCGATCCTGGTCCCCAGGTTCCCGTCCGTTCTTCTCGTCTTCCTCTCGTTGGCGCGCCTCCAAACGCTTCTTCGCTGCCTGGATCGTTGCCAGCCGCTGCTCGCAATTCGACAGCTCCTTCGGCAGCTCGGAGCCTCGCTGGCCCTTGCCGTAGCGCTGGTCTTCCATCGCATCCGTCTTCCCGGCCCGCTCCATCAGCTCCCGAATCTCCTGACGCAGCCGCTTCTCCTCCTGCTTCATCCGCT
>JAAETT010000348.1 GCA_024228115.1 bacterium | reverse complement strand
CCTAAATCCGCTTCCGGCATGTTACTATTTGAAGTGTAGATTATGAATATTCAGCTGAAATTGTGTTGCGTGCGCCCTCTTCCGATCGTTATCCCGAATTTGGCCGATTCCAAGGACTTGCAGGAAAAATGACGATTTTCAATGATTTTTCTAAAATTCGCTTCTGGTAGGTTATTTGAGGCGTAGATAATGCATGTCAAGCTGGAATTGTGATGCGTCTTCTTCCGATTGCTATCTTGAATTCGGCCGATTCCAAGGACTTGAAGGAAAAATGACGATTTTCGCCGATTTTTCTTAAATTCGCTTCTGATTGGTTATTTGAAGTGCAGATAGCGAATATCAAGCTGGAATTATGCTGCGTCTTCTTCCAATCGCTATCCCGAATTTGGCCGATTCCAAGGACTTGAAAGAAAAATGACGATTTTCGCCAGCTTTCCTTAAATTCGCTTCTGGCAGGTTATTTGAAGTGCAGATAATGAATATCAAGCTGGAATTGTGTTGCGTCTTTTTCCGATTGCTATCCCGAATTTGGCCAATTTGAAGGACCTGAAGGAAAAATGGACGATTTTCGCCAATGTTTCTTAAATTCGCCTTGGTTGGTTATTTGAAGCGCTGATAACGGATATTAAGCTGCAATTGTGCTATGTCTTCTTCTGATCGCTATCTCGAATTTGGTCGATTCAAGGCCTTGAAGAAAAATGGACGATTACTGCTGATTGTTCTTAAATTCGCTTTTGGTATGTTATTTGAGGTGTATAGATAATGAATATCAAGCTGGATTTGTGCTGCATCTTTTTCCAGCAGCTTGGAGCAGCGAATGGCAGTGCATATCAGCTTGGATTTCTTCAAAGGTTTACGACCTGTGGGGAATGCGCAGTCTAATTTTTAATAAAAATCAAGAGCAAAAAAGCTAACAGCTGATCTCAAATTGGTTGCAAAGTATAGTGCGATAGCGTCGGCCTGTCTGTCAGCTCAAACTAGTTTTCAAAGGAAGAAAAAAATCAATGGTTTACTGCACGTATAAATTGTACGCTGTGCAGCAGGCAAGAATCTCAAACGAGCGTGTACATATTGATAAACAGGACAGCCTTAGCAGCGTTGTTAGTATGTATTTCTATTGCATCCAGATCACGTGTTCATGCTGCCTCGCGTTAGAAAATAACTCCGTTGCAATATTGTTAAAACATCGATAATTATGTATTGTCTTCGTTAAAAAAGTTATAAAGTTGTTCACTTGCACTGGTGACATGCCAATAAATGAGTTTTTGGATGAAAAATGTTGTCCCAAAAACCCTATTATTGATTGATTGTTTTGATGCTGCCGAAAGGACTTGCTGACGCGCACAGACTATAATAAATGGTATTTATATGGGCACCTGAGCACCAAACACCAGGATACCGCAATATTTTGCGTCATTGTGCCATCATTCAAGGTTCTCTGAATTGAAACACAAATATGCATGAAGTTGATAAGCGCAGAGTTTCAACAGAATACTTGCAATAGGTACTTAATTTTTTTAGTCAATACCTCGCCACATGTTATATGTCATCACATGACATGAAAATTAGGTTCTTCATACTGCAAACAATAATAGCTCCATTACCCAGGAAACAATATTCAGAAATATTTTCCCTTTTGAAACTATACTGCATATCGAAATAAAAGCAACACACACCGCTCAGCAGCATCATCACACAAAACCCCGATTTTTTAGTATACACCTAGCACAT
>JAAETT010000347.1 GCA_024228115.1 bacterium | reverse complement strand
TCTAAATGCAGCTGAAGTCAAGTAAAACCTGAGGCAAAATCTTTGAATTATAGTTGAGCCTTGTTGGGGGGCTCCGCCCCCCAACACCCCCTGGTTGGGGGGCTCCGCCCCCCAAACCCCCAGTTGGTCAAAGCGTAGCTACTGTCAAACATTACCTAAGCCTAAGCATTTCATTTAAATGCAGCTGAAGTCAAGTACCACTTGAGGCAAAATCTTTGAATTATAGTTGAGCCTTGTTGGGGGGCTCCGCCCCCAACACCCCCCGGTTGGGGAGTTGGGGGCATTATCCATATAAAGCGTGTTTTTAGCTCCAAATCGACCTGTTTTAGTCGAGGGTTTTGAAGAAGTCGTATTTCCTATATCACATCTGAAACAATTATTGAAAAATCGGCAAAATTTCTTGCGTCAAAAATTCTACTTATCGCTGCATTTCTTACTGAGGCGGCATCGAATCCAAACAAACCAAGCATGTACAAAATGGACACATTATTTGGAAAGTTTTATACGCTGACAGTTTCGTCAAATCTCAACATAAATATATTTACCGATTATAAACTTACATTGATGTTGGTTAGCCCAAAAAAGGAATATTTTTAATGTTTTTGTCCGTGTTTTAGTAAACGCGAATATAGGTTGCAGATCTTACCGTCATTCGATAGGCCACGATCTGACGGTTCTAACGTTGAAAACCGTTTCTAGAAATTCGATCTGGTTCATGAGTTACATCATCTTTGATTATCTGCACCTGATCACATTTTGCCTCCATACTAATTTCGCCGTCCTCCATACTAATGTATACGTGATTCACGTAAACCCGTGTAGTTCATGTTTCAAGAATGGGACAATATTCCGCAACCCTCATTTTGTGAGATAGGATTGGCTCTATATATGTGCAAAATTTCATGGTTCTGCGACTTGCCGTTCTCTTGCCGCTGAGGTAGATGTTGAAAAAAAAAGAACGCCGCTTTGTGGGGCAAAAACATAGTACCCCTCCCCCCCGTCCAGCTTCGCTGGTATGGGGCGGGCGCTTCGCGCCCGGGGGGGGGGTTCAAATATATTTAGC
>JAAETT010000346.1 GCA_024228115.1 bacterium | reverse complement strand
GTGCGGGATCAACGGCCTGGCCGCCCGGGCCCTTTTCGACTCGAACGCCAGTGATGTCGTTGTCCGTAATCGCGTTGCCGCCATGGATATCGGGATTGGACCCGTCCTTGATCCACATCCCGTGATACTCGTGGTCACTAAACGTGCTCGCCTGGACATCCGGCGAGGAGCGAATCAACGTCAGTCCGTATCGGCAGCGGTAGGATTGAACGCTGTCAATGGTGACGATCCCTGCGTCGGTCAGCTCGATGCAGGACCCGATCGGCCAACCTGCCGCGTTGTCGATCACAGTACCCACACCCAGATGGCCAGTTCCGCCTGCCTGGAATTGCACACCGTTCACGAATTGGGTGATCGCAGCGTTGCTGAGCTGGAGGTCACCTCCTGCAACACGGATGGCGGTACTGGTGTTGCTGATGTCCACCTCATCGAGGACGGCTTGGCCGTTGACAGTGAGGCCGATCCAGTCCTGGTAGCCTGGGATCGCCGCGTCAGAACGGAGGACGACACGCTGCCCGGCCGTGCCTTGGACTACGAGTCCGCCGTCTACGGTGATCGAAAACAGACCGTCAACACGCATCTCGACACCCGGCTGGATCGTGAGTGTCGCGGTGGGGTCGATTGTGAGGTTCGACCCAATGATATACGGCCCGGTGATGCCGGGAGCCTGGCCTGGAGTCCATACCGTATCCGTGGTGATCGAGCCCGAAACCGCACGAGACTCGGCGTTCTCGTAGTTGTACGTGACGACTGCAGACGGGTCGGAGGTCTGTCCGCCCGAATCGGCGACCGCGTAGACGGAATTGGGTCCGTCAACGAGGACAATCGGGATCTCGAACGAGCCATCGGCCTGGGCCGTGTCGCTCCCCTGCTCTTCCCCGTTCACGAAGATGCGGACAAGGTCGCCTGAACTGGCGAAGCCTGCCGCGGGGTGCGGGTTCTGCATCGTGGGGTCGGAGGGAAGATCGAGTGCGGGCGGGAAGGTGAGCTGGCTCAGATCAATTTCGTAGAGATACGCGTTCTCGGGCCTCGTCCACTCACCGCCATCGTTGGCGGCGACTGTGATCTTGGACAAGCTCTCCACGCCCGGGAGGATGACGGGGTGGTGGACGCTTCCCGTGCCTGTGAGAAGCGTCTGCGGCCGCTCCCACACCACGACGGGCTCGGACCATGGGCCTTCCAGATTCTCGGCGACGCGGACAGCCAGAGCACTATGGCTTTCATCCTGGACATAGGGAAGGATCAGGCGCTGCTCGACGCCATGAACGGCGACCCACCTTGCCTCCTGCGTGTTGTACGCAACTGACGGTGCGCCAGAATTGTCCCAGAGCGCCACAGGCGTCGCCGGGGCGGACTGCCAGCCCGAGGTCGTCCAGTACTCGTAGGAGCTTGCCTGCGTCACCGCGTTTAGCGGCACTCGCGCGGAATACACCTCGTGGCTCGTCGCTCCGCCCGGGAGTTGGAGCCCATAGAGGTAGAGATCGGACCCGGATACGACTCCGCCGGAGGCGGGCTGGAGGTCCCCATCTTCGAACAACGAGTAGGTATCTCCGAAAAGCGTGCTCGTGTTGGGGAATGTCTGGCGAACGAAAGGCGGCGTTCCGCCGCTCATCTTCGCCAAGCCCACCTCTCTCGGACCGGTCGTGTGGGTGCGCCAGTAGAAGGCGTAGATGTCGGATCCGTCGACAAAGGGCGCCACCAGCTCGATTTCAGTTTCGCCCGCCACCAGCGGCCCGAGTGCCGCCTCGATCGTGCCAATTCCAGCCTCGTCGTAGTACGAGGTCGTGATGCCGTCCGTGGGATCGGTATCGGTCGAGAACGCGATCGTCGACGGATGCACGGTCCCGCCGTTGAGATCGGTCTCTCCGAAGAGGAGTGCAAGATCGGAGGCGGGGGCGGGGCGCTCGACAGCACCGCCGATCGCCTGGGTCACGACCTTTCCTGCCGTGCCTCCCTCGAGACCCGTGAGTGCGCCGTACTCCGTCGCAAGGCCAGTGACGAGGGAGAACTGGCGTTTCGCGCTCTGCCACGAGTTCGCCCCTTTGTGCTGGACGACCCAGACCTCGTGCGTCCCCAGGGGAAGATCGATGTTGGCGTGGAGGCGGTCTTTGGTTGGCGGGGTACCGTCGGCCAACGTGAAGGATGACGTGATGTCGATCGCGGGATCTTGAAGCCCCTCGCGAAGAAAGACCTCGTGATACTCACCTGCCCCGCTGTCCTTGAGCACCAGGATTCGGACGTAGGCGGACGATGTCGCAATCTGAGCGTTTTGCCCGGGCTCGAGGACAGCGGGTTTATTCGGATCCGGATCGCATCCGAGTACCGCTCCAAGGACACAAGCCCAGAGGATGAGGAAAATAGACCCAACCCGAATGCGGTGGGCATCACCGACTTGATTTTCACCGCGCCACGCTACACCGTGCCTAGCCCGAATAATTCATGAAGAAGTCGCGTTCCTGAATTGAAGAAGGCCCCAGTTGCGGTAGAAACGTGTTGCGACACCCGTTTCCCCTCAACAAGGGCCCCTTCATGAAGCCGGATTCTACCGCACAGACTGTCACC
>JAAETT010000345.1 GCA_024228115.1 bacterium | reverse complement strand
GCGCTTGCCTCGGCGCTGGTGGGATGACGGGGTCTCCAGTGTCTACCGCTCGCGCGCCGGCGGTTGGCGGGTCGATTCCCGGACTGGAGAAGCCCACTACAACAAGGCCGATTGGTCGAGCACCTTCTGGTACTACCGCAAGCCCAACAATCATGTGCCCCATAGCATCCTGGCACGGGCGGCGGTGAAGATTCCGGAGAAGCAACCCGACCGACGGGTGAGCGAGACGGCGGTGCGGATGCCGGCGTTCGTGTTCGGGGTTCTTGCCGTGGGAAGTGTCGCCTGCATGCTCTGGCGGCTCGGCTTCGGCTTGGCAGGTGTCTACGCCGCCTGGCTCCTGGCGCTCCACCCATGGATGCTGCGTTATACGGCCGAAGCCCGCGGCTACTCGATGGCGATGTGCTTGACGTGCCTCGTGATCGCGTCGGCTGTATCGGCTCTGCACCACGGCCTCTGGCGCCGCTGGCTGGCCTTCGGGTTCGCCCAGTTCATGCTCTTCTGGGTGCAGCCCAGCCTGACCTGGTTCCTCGTCGTTCTCAACCTGGGCGTGCAGGCGAGTCTGGGCCGTCTGCACGCTGATCCCCCGCCGCGTCGTCAGCAACGGATCCGATGGGCCGGGGCGAACCTGCTGGGCGTGATGTGCGCGCTTCCCCTGATGGCTCCGCTGTTCCCTCAGCTCGTGGTCTATCTCGAGGAGGGCCATCACCGCGTCTGGGTCAATACGCGCTTCCTCGAGAATCTTGGATCCAATCTGGTGGCCGGGACGGATTGGCATCACGGTGGGGCTCCTCTCTATCCCGAACTCTCTGCCAGCGCGGCAGCGCATCCCCTGCTCGTGTCCGCCATTGTCGCGGCCATCGTGATCGCATTGGCGGTCGGCGCCTTCCGATTGGCCCGAGCCGGTGGTGCGCGGCGCAACCTGATGTGGGCGTTGCTCCTTCCAGGACCCTTGACCCTGCTCTTTCTCGCCGTGCGCGGCGACCGCACGTTCACGTGGTACTTCGTGAATTTCCTGCCTTCGCTCGTCGCCCTCGTTGCGCTGGGAGCGAGCTGGCTGGTTGCTCGGGGTCGGGAGCAGGGCGCGTGGCGGGAAATCGGAGCCGTCTTGCTCGTGATCGGGCTCGTGGCTCATGCCTGGCTTGGTGCACCAGCCCGCCATGCCCTCCGTGAGCGTGCCTATTTCCCGATCCGCGAATCCGTGGAGCTCACGCGTCCCAATCCGGATCCGAGTGCGCCGGAGAACGAGGAGATCCTGACAGCGAGCTGGGAGTCCGCATCCAAGTACTACGACCCTCGCATGCGTTACGTACGCAAGCCCGGTGAACTGCGCGCCATCATGGCAGAAGCCGATGCCACGGGCCGCCCGCTCTTCGTGAACCTCGGCCGCAAGAGGATGGCGACCAGGCATTCGCCGACGAACATGGCCATCGTCGAGGATCCGGCGCTCTTCGAGCTGCTCGCCACGCTCCCAGGCTACAAGCCAACCCGGACGCGGTATGTGTACCGCTACCTCGGCGGCCGCGGGGAGGCAGAGCTGGAGAACGCGTCGCCCTGACGCGTGGGCTTCCGGTTTTCCGGGAAGGCGGGCGCGTCGTCGAACGGGGCCCTGATTCGGCTCAGGCCTGGCTGCGCGTGTCCGCGGGGCGGCCCGCCAACGCGAGGCCCGCGAGGCCGAGCACGAGCATGAGGGCCGTGGCGGGTTCGGCCACGTTCTCGAAGTGGAACTCGTCGAAGATGACCAGGTTGCTGCTGCTGATGTCGATGCGGTCGAAGCCGATACCGCTGAAGCCCAGCACGTGACCGTTGCAGCAAACCGTATCGGTGAAGGTGAGACTCTCGACCAACGAGGCGCCGAGGAACGCGGTGAGGGTGATGGTCTGGCCGCTATTGGATGCAAAGAACGCGGCGAAGTCCGTCATCGAAGAGGTGAAGCTCACACTGAACGCGGTCGCCGGAAGGGGGCCTCCCGGTGAGGCGCTGGAGCGGAAGTTGGCCATGCTGGCGCCGTCGAAGTTGGTGAAGGTTCGGTTGTTCTCGAACCAGACGTTCGGCGAGAAGGTGATGCCGAGGCCAGCGAACTCCGTGGTGACGGATTGCCAGGGCGTCAGCGCGACTTCGTCGAAGTCGATCACGTTCTCACTGCCGCTGAAGCCAGCGAAGCTCCCGTCCAGGATCGGTACGGCGGCCGCGCTGCTCGCCAGAGTGAAGGCGAGGAGGCCAACGAGGGCGAGATGAAAGGGCTGGGGGCGAGTCATGGGAATCTCCGTATTTCCGGCGGCTGGACCGTCCGGGGAAGTGAGCCATGTCACCAAAACACATCGGGTGGAAACCCCACGTACTTGAGGCAATTCCCAAGGGGAGACGCCGGGCCGCGAGTTGTCTCGGACTCCTGCCGGACCGCGATGCTGAGTTGCCCACTCGTGATTCATGCACCCCCCCCCATCCCTCGAGATGGGCTACCCGCCTTCGGAAAGAGGGGGCCGCTTCGCTTCTCGCGGTGGATCGCGGGGCGGGGGGCGGTCAGCGCGGAAATAAAGCGCAGGCATAGGTTCCGTCGAGCGTGCGCGTAGGTTGCCCGCGGCGATAGCCGCGAAGGGCAACACCCTGTCCAGTCCCTAAGCGGTCACCCGATCCCCGGCCGAGCCATTCCGCCCGGCCTGTACCCAGCCCCGGCGACTCGAACTTACGCACGAGAAGCGAAGCGCTGCAAGCTGATCGCCCTCTTGGAGGGTGGGTCAGCTGCGCTTGGCTCTCTGGAGTTTGACGAGGTAGTTGCCGCGTTTCTCGTCCCACTCGAGTTCGATCAGGCCCTTGTCCTCGAGGGCTTCCAGGAGATCGTGGAAGGACGCGTGGCCGGAGGCGGATTCGGTGAAGCCCGGATAGACGCGCTTGACGGTTTGCTTGACCATCGAGCCCCAGATCTGGTCGTAGTCTCCAGCCAGGGATTGGACGATCTCGAATACCTGGTTCACGCCGTCTTCGAGCTGGGGCGCCTTGGTGGTTCCCGCCTTGCTCTTCGCCGTCTTGGGCTTGGGGGTCGCCCGTTCCGCGCGGCCTCGTTCGGCACGCACCAGATCGTCGTAGTAGAGGAATTCGTCGGAGGCGTTCACGAGCAGATCCGAGGTGGAGCTCTTGACACCGCAGGTGAGCACCCGCTTGTCGTTTTCCTTCAGCTTCGCGACGAGAGGCGAGAAATCGCTGTCGCCCGAGAGCAACGCGAAGATGTCGATGTGCTGCTTGGCATAACAAAGGTCGAGGGCGTCGACGACCATGTGGATGTCGGCACTGTTCTTGCCGCTCATCTTGGTCTGCGGGATCTCGACCATCTCCACGCCGTGGCGGTGGAGCTCCTTGCCTTCTTTCTGGTATCCGCTCCAATCGCAATATGCGCGCTTGTAGACGATGCGTCCCTTTTCGAGCAGGCGCTTCAGCACCAGATCGATCTTGATCGGTCCCAGCTTCGAGCGGCGTGCGCCGATCGCGAGGTTCTCGAAGTCACAGAAGACGGCGATTAGCGGCTCAGAGCCGGCCATGGGTTCTACCTCTACTCGAGCTCGGCTTCTTCATCGCTGACGGGGCTCGAGGCAATGGGGTGGGGAGCGTACTCGTGGCCTTCACTCCAACCGGGCAGCTTCTCTGCCTCGGCGAGCCACGATTGTGCGATGGCGTCATCCAGGATGACGGAGTTGCCGTCGTCGCAGATACCTTCCCAGAGCTCCTGGCCGCCGGCCTCCCACCAACTGCGGGAAGCGTGCTCGAAATCCACCTGGAGCTTGGTCACTGCGGGTTGATAGCTGGAGGGTGCGGTGTGAGCCAGTCTGTTCTACGTGGAGCGGGTCGAATTGCCCCCGCTAACGCTCTCCGCTCGAACAGCATCACGGCAGCAGCCAGGCGGTGGCACGCTGGAGGCACCAGAAGACGCCGAGGGTTCCAATCACGGTGGCAGGTGTCTCGGCGATCCAGCCCGGCAGGGAGGATTGCCTGCGAGCCAGGGCGCGGACGGCCCACCAGCCCGCCACTACCACACCGATCTGTCCGAATTCGATGCCGACGTTGAAGGCGAACAAGGCAAGCGGGATGGCGTGACCGGGCAGGCCGAGTTCCGCGAGGGCGCCGGCGAAGCCCAGGCCGTGCACGAGGCCGAAAGCCGCTGGGGCGATCCAGGGCCGGCGCACCAGGGCCGAGGCTTCGGGCCGGGGAAGCAGGGTCTCGCGCGCCAGCACCACGAGGGTTGCGGCAATCGTCAGCTCCACCAGGCCCTGCGGCACCCCGAGGATTCCCAGCGCTGCGAGCGCGAGGGTGAGGCTGTGTCCCAGGGTGAAGGCGGTGACGGCGGCAAGCAGCTTCCGAGTCGTCGGCATCAGCAACATCAGGCCCAGCACGAAGAGCAGGTGGTCTGGACCGCCTAGCAAATGCCCCACACCGAGTTGGAGGTAGTCGGAGAACACCCGCCAGGGGCTCTCCTTCTCGGGTACCTCCATCGTCGGGGCCGTCCTGCTGAGGATGGTGCGCACCTCCCGGCCGTCGGCGAAGGCAATCCGAACCAGGGCGTCGGTGCCGCTTTCTTCGAGGCCCGTGACCGCGATACGCTGGCCGATCAATCCTTCGGAGCCGCAGTTCATCTGGATGCGTGTCACCCAGGCCGTGCCCTCGGCGCGAACCTCGGCTTCGCCCAGGCGATGGCAGGCCTCCGGGAGCACGGGCTTGATCTGGGCACCTCGCGCCACCACCTGGGCGGTCTTCCAGAGCACGTCCACGTGGCCGTCGGCCGAGACCTCGAGTGAGAGGAACGAGGGCGCCAGGCGATGGGCGCCGGCGGAGGAAGCCAGGGCGAGCAAGGCAAAGAACAGGAAGGCGGTGGCTCTCACGATTCCTTCTCCAGCGAAGGCTCGTTCGGAGCCGGCAGCTGGTAGCGGGCGCGAAGCTCTGCGATCCAGGCTTCGAGGGCTCGTTCGCCCCGTTCGGCCAGCAGGGATTCGCGCACCTCGGTGCGCACCGCATCGAGGGCGATTCTTCCTCCTGGTGTTCGCTCGTGGAGATACACCCAATGCTGTCCGTAGGCCGAGCGGAACGGGCCACTCCAGGTCAGGTCCGGCGCAGCGAAGGCGGCCTGTGCGAAATCCGGGCCGAGCAGCCTGGCCACGTCGCGCTCCGAGTGACGCGGGAGGTGCATGGGAATGGGAAGCGGGTGGGGCAGGGCGCGCAGGGCCGGATCCTCTGGATCGACCCCCTCAGGCAGGCGAACCCGTGCCGCGGCGGCGGCTTCCTCCGTTCGGTAGTAGAGCTGCGTCAGCGTGACGCGTGCAGGCCGCCGCCAGCGTTTCGGGTGGGCATCCAGGTACTCCTGGAGCTCCGCTTCCGTCGGAGGCGGGTGGCGGCCGCGTTCCCGGCCCAGCAGGTTCAGCTTCTGGATCAGTCGGCGCCGGACGACGAGATCGCTCTGGTGCATGCCCAACGCCAGCGCGTCGTCGACCAGTTCGGCCTCGCTGCGGGTTTCGTCTGCAACGGCGAAGCGCATGTTGCGGGCGAGCCGCATGCGAACCACGCCGTCCGTCTCGTGATATCCGCGCAGCAATGCCTCGCGGAACAAGAGTTCGTCGTCGCTGAGCTGCGTGCCCGGAGGCGCCGGGGTTCGGTTCGCATCGGCTCCGCCGCCCAGGAAAGCGTCGGCCAGGAAGAGGCCCAGACCGAGCAAGAGGAAGCGCGGCAGGGGTCGCCTCATCCTTCACCGCCGGCCACGCTGGGCCGGTACCAGATGGGCGAGGTCCAGGCGCGCTCCTGGATCACCGGCCGGTGGTCTTCGCTGCAGCAGGGCTCGTAGCCCTCCGTGATCGAGTTCGGATCAGAACAATCCACACCGGCCGCGAGGCAGAGGTGTTGGCTCCAACGACAAGTCGGGTTTTCGAGTACACGTGCGTAGTAGAACGCGGGCTGTACCGGATCGAACTCCGGGTCCTTCCAAACCGAGCACAAGGAGCGCTCGCCCTTTCCCATGGGCTCGCAAGTTGCCGGATCGACACGTGCGTCGTTCGGGCCTCCGGCGACATCGAAGACCCGTTCATGGGTCATCTCACCGTCGAGCCAACCCTTCACGATCTGCACCCGCTGCAGCGGCACGCCCGGAGCGCCTTCCGGCCCGGGATCCTGAAGCGCCCAGACGGCAAGTGAAGGGGCGAGGGAAGGAGCGGTTGCTTCCGGATCCCTGGTTGCATCCGGGGCCCTGGCGGGGAGGTCGCTCCCCATCGGTACTCCGCTCGAATAGCCGAGGGCCACGAAGTCTTCCCTTCCGCAGAGTTGTTCCGGTGGGTTCCAGGCGCCGAACAGGCGCACGGTGATGCGCGGCCCGCTCGTGCCGTAGGCCTCGCGTCGTTGCATGGCGGCAAACAGGGAATCGCGGCTGTTCTCTTCGGCCCACAACACGGCGAGGCCGCCGGGGCCGAACTCGAGGTTGTCGGGCAGGCCCGGCGGCAGTTCTTCCGCCGCGGGATTGCCCGCGCCGCCATGGCCCGGATGGTTCTTCTCTGCGACCTGCCCGGGCGCACCAAGGTGGGTGTCGGTGCTTGCGACGATCCCGTAGTGGAACGGGTTCGCACCGAGTTGACGTTCGAGCAGGAGGCCCTGCTTCAACGCATGCCGGACGAATTGCTGGGGCACAGCCTGGCCACCCGAGGCGCTGAACTGGGCTCCGAAGCTGTCGTACGGGAGCTTCTCGAAGCCGCAGGCCTCGTCCGTCGTATCGCCGCCGAGCATGCATTCGGAATCGCCCTTGTGCTGCATGATCTCGACCAGAGGTTCCCAGCGTGCACGCCGCCTTGCTTCCGCCTCGCCAACCGGGACACCGATCTCGGCCGCGGACTGGAACATCAAGCCCCCGTCCAGGTTGGAGTTGTGGGGGATGGTGAGGACCTCGCAGCCGGGCATGCCGCGCACGCATGAGCGCTCGAGCTCATCCCAGAGATCGGCGGCCGTGTTCCCGGTTTCCATCACGCTGATGGGCAACGCCGGTACCTGCTGGTTGCGGAAGATCACGTTGCGATGGAGGTTCTTCCCGGTGCCGGCACTGGCCGTCCATTCGTAGCCGACGAAACTCGTGAACGTGCACGCCTTCGTGCGGTCGTAGGCGCCCTCCGCGGCAGCCTGGGTGTCCTTCCAGACCGTTCCCGCTGCCGCGAGGCAATGCATGTCGTCCTCTCCGCAGAACCCCCAACGCTCGCCGCCGGCGCTGTACCTGTAGTTCATCACGTAGAAGGCGATGCGCGGAAAGCTCCGGTACATGCGGCAGATGAGGGACCCGTGGCCGGGTGCCTCTGGCGTCTTGCAGAGGTGGACTTCGCCGATCTGTTCGGCGTGGTCGGTCACGACTGCGAAGTCCAACGGGCGGTCGATCTGGAGGGTGCGCTGCGGCTTGCCTTCCGCATCCCAGGGTTGGATGCCGAGCGGCTCACCCTGCGCGAAGGCGTAGGCCTCTCGCGGGGTCGTCCGCGTGCCCTGGGTGCTGGCATCCTGGCTGTAGCCCGTGTGCACGTGGGTATCGCCGAAATAGGGGCGCCGCAGCGGATCGTTCTGGGTGCAGGCATCGCGTTCCTCCGTACGCACGAAGCTCGGCTCGGCGGAATACGCGGGCCCCGCCAGGAAGGCGAGGATGAGCAGCATGGGTGCGAGCAGGAACACGGGGTCTCCGATCGATGCGGCGGCCAGATCCTCTGGCCCGGCGGCGGAGGATAACTGGCCCTGGCGGGCGGCGTCCCGGTCGATTCGTGGGCGCTCAAGTGATAGGGTGATCGGCTCTCGATTCCCTTTCCAATCCTTCCTACTTGGGAGTTCCCCATGAGCGGTCTCAACCGCATCTCCCGCCGTCTTACCCAGGAAAAGGCCCAGGGTGCGTCCCAGGCCATGCTCCATGCAGCCGGCCTCACGGATGCCGATCTGGACAAGGCCCAGGTTGGCATCGTCGACATGGCCTATGAGGGCAACCCCTGCAACATGCACCTCGGGCTGTTGGGCGAGGCCGTGAAGGCGGGTGTCGTGGACGCCGGCCTGGTCGGGCTGCGGTTCCACACGATCGGTGTGTCCGATGGCATCTCGATGGGCACGGACGGAATGAGCTATTCGCTCCAGAGCCGGGACCTGATCGCGGATTCGATCGAGACCGTGATGGGTGCCCAGTTCTACGACGCCAACGTTTCGCTGCCAGGTTGCGACAAGAACATGCCCGGTTGTGTGATGGCGATGGCACGGGTGAACCGCCCGTCGATCATGGTCTACGGCGGAACGATCCGGCCCGGCGTGGGCGCGGACGGCCAGCCGATCGATGTCGTGTCCGCGTTCCAGAGCTACGGAGAGTTCCTTGCCGGAACGATCACCGATGAACAACGCCTGGGAATCGTGAGGCGCGCGTGCCCTGGGGCAGGGGCCTGCGGGGGTATGTACACCGCGAACACGATGGCGAGCGCGATCGAGGCGATGGGGATGTCGCTGCCCTACAGCAGTTCGACCCCGGCCGAAGATCGGAAGAAGATGGAGGAATGCCACGCGGCCGGCGCGGCCATCCGCAACCTTCTCGAGCGGAACCTGACGCCGCGCGACATCATGACACGAGCGGCGTTCGAGAATGCCATGGTGGTCGGCACGGCGGTCGGGGGTTCGACCAATCTCGTATTGCACCTGCTGGCGATGGCGCGGGCGGCGGGCGTGGGCCTGGAGATCGGGGATTTCCAGGCCGTGAGCGATCGCACGCCCTTGCTCGCGGATTTCAAGCCCAGTGGCGAGTTCGTGATGGAAGATCTGCATAACGTCGGTGGCACCCCGGCCGTGATGAAGCTCCTGCTCGAGCACGGAATGCTCGACGGAGACTGCATGACGGTCACGGGTCGCACGCTCGCCGAGAACCTGGCAGATCTGCCCGGCCTCTCCGAAGGCCAAAGCGTCGTGCATTCGCTCGCGGATCCCATCAAGGAGACGGGCCACATCCGCATCCTGACCGGCAGTTTGGCGCCTGACGGCGCCGTCGCCAAGATCACGGGCAAGGAAGGGCTTTCCTTTTCTGGCCCCGCCCAGGTGTTCGACTGTGAAGAGGATATGGTCGAAGCCGCCGAGCAAGGCAAGATCCGCGAGGGCGGCGTGATCGTGATCCGTTACGAAGGGCCGAAGGGCGGCCCGGGAATGCCGGAAATGCTCTCGCCCACCTCTATCCTGATGGGCGCGGGCCTGGGCGACAAGGTTGCCTTGCTGACCGATGGCCGGTTCTCCGGGGGCTCCCATGGCTTCATCGTGGGTCATGTGACTCCGGAGGCTCAGGAGGGCGGGCCCATTGCACTCGTGCGGGATGGCGATCCCATTCAGATCGACGCCAAGAAGAACGTGATCGACATCGATGTGCCCGAGAGCGAGCTGGCCGAACGCCGCGCGGCCTGGACCGCGCCGCCCTTCAAGGCGAGCCGCGGTACGCTCTACAAGTACATCAAGAACGTGAAGTCCGCGTCCGAGGGCTGCGTCACCGACGAGTAGCGGTGGGAAGGCGGATTTGAGCGAAGCGAGCGGTTTCGACGCCTGGGTCAACGATGCAGTGGCGCCGCTGACCGAGTTGCTCTCGAGCATCATCTTCTTCGAGGTCCCGGTCTTCGGCGCACAACTGCCGTTGGTCGTGCTCTGGCTCGTCGTAGGCGCGGTCTGGTTCACGCTCTTCTTCCGCTTCGTCAACCTGCGAGAATTCGGACGCGCGATCCGGATCGTGAGCGACCGCACGCCGATCACGAGCGATGCGGGCCCCGGTGAGGTCACCCATTTCCAGGCCCTAGCAACCGCTATTTCCGGGACCGTCGGGATCGGCAACATCGGTGGAGTGGCCGTGGCCATTTCCGTGGGCGGGCCGGGCGCCGCTTTCTGGCTCGTGGTCGCTGGGCTGCTCGGGATGTCCTCGAAATTCGTCGAGTGCACGCTCGGTGTGATGTATCGCCACGAGAATCCGGACGGCTCCGTCTCGGGCGGGGCGATGTACTACCTGTCGAGGGGCCTCGCCGAACGCGGCCTCCCCAGGTTGGGCCGGGCGATGGGCGCATTCTATGCGGTCGGAATCGTGATCGGCTGCATGGGCATCGGCAACATGTTCCAATCGAATCAGGCCTTCGTGCAACTCGTGACGGTCACCGGTGGGCCGGAGGCGAGCTGGCTGGCGGACAAGGGATGGTTGGTCGGCCTCGTGCTCGCCTTCCTGGTCGGCAGTGTGATCGTGGGCGGGATTCGAAGCATCGCCCGGGTGACCGAGAAGATCGTGCCGTTCATGGCTGCCCTGTACCTGCTGGGCTGCGCCGTGATCCTGACGATGAACGCCGAAGCCATCCCCTTCGCCTTTCGGGAGATCCTTCACCAGGCCTTCGACCCGGACGCGATTTCCGGCGGCGCCCTCGGTGTCTTGATCATCGGATTCAAGCGCGCCGTGTTTTCGAACGAAGCGGGGATCGGTTCGGCGACGATCGCCCACGCCGCCGTGCGGACGAATGAACCCATGACGGAAGGCCTGGTTGCGCTGCTCGAACCCTTCATCGACACGGTGGTGATCTGCAGCGCGACGGCTCTGGTGATCGTGACGACCCTCTACTATCAGCCGGATCTCTTCGCCGCGGGCCTCGGCGGGGTAGAGATGACTTCGGCGGCCTTCGAGCGCAATGTCTCCTGGTCGCCGATCGTGGTTGCGATCGCCGCGCTGCTCTTCGCCTTCTCGACCATGCTCTCCTGGTCGTACTACGGTTTGAAGGGCTGGACCTATCTCGTAGGAGAGGGTCGGCGCCGCGCCCACGCCTTCAACGCCGTCTTCTGCGTGTTCGTGGCCCTGGGATGCATGATGCAGCTCGAAGCGGTCCTCGACTTCTCCGACGCCATGGTCTTCGTGTTATGCGTGCCGAACGTGCTCGGGCTCTACCTGCTCGCGCCGCTCGTGAAGAGGGAACTGGCCGGCTACCGGGAGCGCCACCTCTAAGCGGGAAGCGGCTTCAATCCAAGCCCAGGCCGACGTGCTTGGTGTTCTGCCGGCCCATCCAGCGGACCAGCCTGCTCGGTGGCGCCTGGCGTGGGCCTCGGGCAAGCTTTCCATGGCACACCCGCCATGCGAAGAATCCTGCTCCCGCTTCTGACGGCCGGTCTGCTCGCGCTTCTCGCGGGCCGCTGGAGGATGGCGGCTCTCGAGCCCGTGACCCTGCCGGCCGAGCCGTGGAACGCGGAGAGCCGATTCGTGCAGACTCGCACGGGCCGGGTTCACGTGTTGGATCTCGGGGAGGGCCCCGTGCTGTTGCTTCTGCACGGGACCGCTCGGAGCCTGGCAGACTGGCAAGAGGGAACGGCGGAAGGGCTCGCGCGGCAGCACCGCGTTGTCGCATTCGATTTCTACGGAAACGGCTTGAGCGATCGAGCTCATGGTCTCAGCTACGGTTCCGTTCTCTGGGCCCAGCAGGGGATCGATGTCATGGATGCGCTGGGCATCGAGCACGCCAGCGTCATCGGGCACTCGATCGGAGGGGTCGTCGCAAGCCTGATGGGCGCGGATTTTCCAGATCGTGTGAGTCATGTCATCACGATCGGTACCGGAATGGCGATGGATCCGGCGCAAATCCCGATCATCCTGCCGATCATCGGGGAATGGTCCCTCGGCACGCGAAGCGTCTTCGGCACCACCCATTCCGCAACTCATAGGAGCCGCATCGAGTCTGGTTTTCGAATCGCCGGAACGCGGGCTGCGCTCCTCGTCTACTTGCGTCGCCAATACACGATCGACGGGTTCCGGCTCCTGGATGGCGTGTACGAGGAGATCCGGGCGCCCGTACTGCACGTGAGCGGCTCGCAGGATTCGTTGATCTCGACCGAAACCGCGGAACGGCTCTCTCATCGAACGGGCGGCAAGTTCGTGCGGATCGACGGAGTGGGACACGACGTTCACATCCAGAGCCCCGAGCGGCTGGTTCGCGAGATCGAGATCTTCCTCGACGAGACGAACAGCGCTCAGCCCGCTTCGTTTCCTGCGAGCGGATGATCCTCTTGGCCGCCGGCGACTAGCCTCGGGGTCGGACCTTGATTCGGACGGGAATGTGTTTGGGGCCGCCGACGAAGCTCGAATCCAGCAGCTCGATGGGCGCGGCCAGTTCGATGGATTCGACGCGCTCGACGAATTGGCGCCAGAAGACGCGCAGGTCCATGCGGGCGAGGCTGGCGCCGAGGCAGAAGTGTTCGCCGACTCCGAAGCCGAGGTGGGGGTTCGGATCGCGGTCGATGCGGAACGCGAAGGGATCCTCGAAGATCTCCTCATCGCGATTTGCCGAGGCGTAGAAGAGGGCGACGGAGTCGCCTTCGCGAATCGACTTTCCACGTACTTCGACGTCCCGGGTGGCCGTGCGTGAGAAGTGGTTCACCGGGGTGGTCCATCGCACGATCTCATCGGCTGCGAGCGCCACGAGGTCGGGATTCGCACGGAGTCTTTCGAGTTCGTCGGGATGCTCGAAGAAGGCCTTCATGCCACTCGAGATCGCGTTTCGCGTCGTATCGTGCCCCGCCACCATCACGAGGAAGGCCAGGGAGAAGAGTTCGAAGGGCGGAATCGGTTCGCCATCGAGGGTCGCATTGGCCAGCACGCTGGAGAGATCGTCTCGAGGTGTCTTGCGGCGGTCTTCGAAGATGGCGTTCAGGAAACCCGCGGCTTCCGTCAGGAAGCCGAGCCGATCCTTCTGGGTATCGCCTTCGCGTTGGAATTCCGGATCCTCGAGGCCGAAGTTCTCGTTCGTCACGCGCAGGACGAAGTTCTCGTCCTCCCGGGGGATGCCGAGCATTTCGGTGATCATGCGAAGAGGCTGGAGTGCGGCGATCTCGGTCACGAAATCGAGCTCTCGTTCGCCTTCGAGATCGTCGAACATCTCGGCCGTGATTTCTTCGAGGCGTATTTCCAGCCGCTTCACCATGCGAGGCGTGAACCACGGGCTGACGAGCTTGCGGTAGTCGCGGTGGACCGGAGGGTCCATGTTGACGAGCATCCGCAGCGGTGGGTTCTCCTCGAGATCGGCGTCACCGCCCAGCGTGGTCGCCTCGGGGAACAGGATGAAACGGCCCGCGCTCCGAAACACATCGGGCTGCTTGGAGATGAGCGTGATGTCCTCGTGCTTGGTGATCGCCCAGAACGGCTTGTAGCCCTTCGGATGGGACCAATGCACCGGGTCTTCCCGGCGCAGGCGCGTCCAGGCGTCATGGGGGTAGCCGTCGCTCCCGTAGATCGACGCGGTGATCACGTCGAGTTCATTCAGGGGCAACTCGGTCACGGTCATCAGGTTCTGCTTTCCTTCCAGAGGACATTTCCTCTGAGGTGTCTAGGTCTCGTCGAGGCCGCGCGCCATCAGGATCTTTCCGGAGCGCACGAGTTCCAGGAGGCCCTGGGAGCGGAGGAGTGCGATGAAGGCGTTCAGCTTCTCGCTGGCGCCGAAGACGCGCAGGATCAGCGAATCGGTGCCGTAATCGGCCACCTTGGCGCCGAAGTGTTCGGCGATCTGGAGGATCTCGGTGCGCGATTCGAGCGGCGCGGCCACCTTCACGAGCGCGATCTCGGTTTCGTAGGCTTCCGTACCGGTGTGGTCCGTGGCGTGGACGACGTCGACCAGCTTGGAGAGCTGCTTGATCATCTGCTCGAGCGTGGCGCTCTCGCCGGAGCAGGTGATGGTCATGCGCGAGAAGTCGCCGATGGCCGCGGCGCTCACCACCAGGCTCTCGATGTTGTAGCCGCGTCGCGCAAACACGAGCGCCACGCGCACGAGTACGCCCGGCTTGTTCGTGACATACAGGGAGATCGTGTGGATCGGAGGCACGGCCTCGGGATGCGGGGTGAGATCAGGTGCTGCCACTGGGCTTCTCCATCCGCTCTTTGGGCGGTTCGATGATCATGCTCGAAACCGGTGCGCCGGCGGGGATCATCGGGAAGACGTTGTCTTCCTTTAGGACCTCCGCCACCAACAACACGGGGCCGTCGTGGTCCCGGGCCTCCTGGATCTTGCGGTCGATGTCGCCCGGACGACGGATGCGCAGGCCCTTGATGCCATACGCCTCGGCCAGCTTCACGAAATCCGGGTTGCCCTCCAGATCGACACCGGAGAGTCGGTTTTCCCAGAACATCTCCTGCCACTGGCGGACCAGGCCCAGGAAGTTGTTGTTGATCACCAGGATCTTCACCGGAAGCTCGTGGATTGCAGCGGTGGCCAGCTCGCAAAGCGTCATCTGGAATCCGCCGTCACCGACGACGGCCCAGACTTCCTTGTCTTGCCGTCCCAACTGGGCACCGATCGCAGCCGGAAACCCGAAGCCCATCGTTCCCGCGCCGCCGCTGGTAATCCAGTTGCGGCCGTTCCGCGTGCGGCAGAACTGCGCCGCCCACATCTGATGCTGGCCTACGTCGGCGGTGATGACGGCGTGGCCCTCGGTGATGGCATCCAATCGGTCGAGAACATGCTGGGGCCGCAGGCCGCCCTTCTTCGGGTACTTCAGCGGAAAGCGTTCCCGCCAACCATCGCAGGTGGCGAGCCATTCCGCGGTGTCCAGGGGCCCGACCTTCGGCAGGAGATCCTCCAGAACCAGCCGGGCATCCCCGTGCAGGCAGACATCCGGCCGCAGGACCTTGTTGAACTCCGCCGCGTCCACGTCGAGATGAATCTTCTTGGCATCGAGACAGAACTCGTCCACGTTGCCCGTGATGCGATCGTCCCAACGGGCGCCGATCGCGAAGATGAGGTCGCAATCGACGACCGCCTTGTTCGCATACGCCGTTCCGTGCATCCCGAGCATGCCCAGGTGCAATGGGTGGGTTTCGTCGGCAGCACCCTTGCCGAGCAGCGTGTTCACGATCGGTGCGCGCAGCTTCTCCGCGAGTTCCGTGACGGCTTTTCCGGCGCCGGAGATGACCGCACCGTGGCCCACGTAGAGGAGCGGCCGGCGAGAATCGGCGAGCAGTGCCGCCGCCGCTTCGACATGGGCCGCTTCCGCATTCCCGGGAACCGAGTAGCCGGGCAGATCGATGGGAGGATCGAGCGGAGCCTCGCAGGTTGCTTCGCTCACGTTCTTGGGCATGTCGATCAGCACCGGACCGGGACGGCCGGTGTTCGCCAGATGAAAGGATTCCCGGACGACGCGGGGGATCTCGTTTGCGTCGCGGACCAACGTGCTGTGTTTCACGACCGGGTACGTAATGCCCGTGACGTCGGCTTCCTGGAACGCATCCTTGCCGAGGCTGCTCGTGAGGGTCTGCCCGCAGATCACGACGATCGGGGCGGAATCCATCTGGGCGGTGAACAGGCCCGTCACGGTGTTGGTGGCGCCCGGCCCCGACGTGACCAGCACGACGCCCGGCTTGCCCGTGGCGCGCGCGTAGCCATCGGCCATGTGCGTGGCACCTTGTTCGTGGCGGACGAGGATCAACTGGATCGAGGATTCGACCAGGGCATCGAAGATGGGGATGGCAGCGCCGCCGGAGAGGCCGAAGATGTACTCGACGCCTTGGCTCTCGAGGCATTGGATCAAGACCTCGGCGCCGCAGGGTGTCTTGGGCGATTGAGCGGACATGGCAAGCTCCTGGCTTTCCTTCGGGATTCAAACGCGTTCGGGATTCAAACAGAAGATGAAACGGGATCCTACGTGAGTAAACGGAATAGTCCAGGGTAAAGTTGAATGCCCCGCAGGGAAATCACGACAAAAGTCAATAAATCGCGATCGAAATAGACGCCCCAGGGGGAATTCGTGTCGAACCAGTACCTCTACGACGTTACTAGCCAACTGATCGGTACGGACACGGTCAGCCACCATGCCAGCGCTCCGGCCATGCAGATGCTCGCCGACCACCTGGACTCCCTGGGATTCCGCGTCGATCTCCAGACCTGGGAGGAGGGCCGGAAGGCGAATCTGATCGCGCAGGTCGGCCCGGAGCGTGAGGGCGGCCTCGTGCTATCGGGTCACGTGGACATCGTGCCGTTCGAGGGCCAGCCCGGCTGGAGCCGGGAGCCGCTGGCTCTGGGTGACGAGGGCGAGCGCCTCTACGGCCGGGGCACGGCGGACATGAAGGCTTTCCTGGCCCAATGCCTCGCCGCGGCCAGGCAACTCGATCTCGGTGCGCTCGAGCGCCCATTGGTGCTGCTGTTCACGTCGGACGAAGAGGTGGGCTGTCAGGGCGGAGCGCGCTTGGCCGATGCACTCCCGGAACTGCTCGGCCAGTGCCCGGCGCCGAGGCTGGCCTGGATCGGCGAGCCCACTTCGTGGAAGGTGTTTCACGCCCACAAGGGAGTGGCGGGTTTCACCGTCGAGGTACGCGGCGAGGGCGGCCACAGTAGTCGCCCGGAGGAGGGCGTGAACGCCATCGCCGTCGCAGGGAAGGCCCTGGCCCTGATCGGTGAGCTGCAGGAGGCATTGCGTCGGGAGGGGGGCTCCCCCGAAATGCAGAGCCTGTTTCCCGACGCGCCCTACGCGACCTTCAACTTCGGGACCATCGAGGGCGGAACCGCGGCCAACATGATCGCCGAGGCGTGCCGATTCACGGTCAGCTACCGCCCCTTGCCCGACCAGGATCCGCTCGCACTCCATCAGCGTGCGAAGGAAACCCTGGCCGCGTTGGACCCAAGTGATTGGGGCTCTGCGTCACGACGAGCGGAGATCGTCGTGTCGGAGCCGTTTGTCGCCCCCGGAGTTCTTTCCGCCCGAGGCACTCCCCTGGAGGAGGCGCTGTTCGCAGAGTTCGGATCCTCCGAGGCCGGCGGCGCTCCGTTCTGCACGGATGCAGGCCATTTCGCCCGGGCCGGAATGGAGTGCATCATCTGCGGTCCGGGGGATCTGGACGAGGCGCATCAACCCGACGAGAGCATCTCCCGGGCGGCCTTCGAGGCGGGGCCAGATCACATCGCTGCCGTCGTGAGGAGGCTATTGGGAGGTTCTCGGCACTAACTCGGGTTCTTGTGCCGAAATTGGCTTCAGCTGCAAGGGTTCGTGCTTGAGTAGAGCGCCGGACGCCCCGATGAGCACCCCGTGGCCACTTTGCTCATCATCGACGATTCACCCCAGCAGCGGGCAAGCCTGCGCGATGCATTGGTGGAGGCCGAACTCTTCGATCGGATCCTGGAAGCCGAGGACGGCATCCAGGGCCTGAAGCTCATGGTTTCCGAGGACATCGATCTGGTGGTCTGTGACCTGGAAATGCCCGGCCTCGAAGGGGACAAGCTGATCAGCATGTCCACCTCGGCGGGTTCGCGGCCGGTTCCATTCCTGGTGCTCACGGCCGTCGAGGATGCAAACCGCCGCGCGCGACTCTTCCGGCAAGGCGCCCGCGATGTGATCACCAAGCCGTTCCACCCACTCGACATGATCGCGCGCATCGAGCTCCATCTGGAGTTGATGCGGTTGCAAGCCGAGTTGATGGACAAGAACAAGCTGCTCGAACGCATCTCCACGACCGATCCGCTATCCGGGCTTCCCAACCGGCGTCACCTCAACAAGGTTCTCGACCGGGAGTTTCGCCGGGCGCAACGATCCGGAAGCGCACTCTCCGCCGTGATGATCGACATCGATCACTTCAAGGCGGTCAATGACGCGCACGGTCACACTTCCGGCGACGCCGTGATTCGTGCGGTCGGCAAAGCGTTGACCGAGAGGCTGCGCGTGACCGACGAAGGGGGGCGCTTCGGCGGGGAGGAATTCCTGCTGCTGCTCGGTGGGGACGCAAGAGGCGCTGAGGTGCTGGCGGAGCGTTGCCGGGCGGAAGTGGAGCGGCTCGAAGTCGAAGCAGAGGACGGCCAGTTGATCTCGGTAACCGTGAGCCTCGGTGTGGCGAGCTACCAGGATACGATGGCAAATCCGCGAGCGTTGGTTTCAGCAGCCGATCGCGCATTGTATGTGGCGAAGACCGCTGGGCGGAATCAAGTGGCCGTCGATCGCGACTCTCTCGAGGATGACGCCGACCACTAGTCCCTTGTCACACCAAAAGCTGGGGGTAGAGTCGTCGCAGTTTCACGCGAGCTTGTTGGGTCGTGAATTGCCAGTCGACGCCCTTCGTCGTTCGGTTGCGATCGTCTTGCCAGGCTTGGACTTGGCGCGTGAGATCTTCCTTCGTTGAGATCCGGCGGTTGAGACACTGCATCGCCAAGACGCTGAGTTCG
>JAAETT010000344.1 GCA_024228115.1 bacterium | reverse complement strand
CGGCCTCAGGGGCGCGCCGAGCTGCGGATCGCTGCCGAGCCCTCCACCCGCAAACGATTCAATCGGGCACTCGAACAACTCGCCGCCTGACCCGGACCAATACCCTCAGACGCCCAGATCTAACGACGGATTGGGGCTAGCGCCCGGTCCATCTCCGGACGTTCGACATACATCGCAACGTTCGCGGTCAGCGAGAACGGGTCGAATTCCTCTTTCACCGCTTGCATCCTATTTCGAGAACGCAGGAAGCTTCGACGACATTTCCAGCGTTCGCACCGAAAAGAGTTCGTCAGGGACATCCGGGGCGACACGAATCCGACGAAAGAAGACATCGGTCGTGACATCTTTCTCGGTACCCTCGATCACCCAATGGCTGGGAAGAAGGTGACCCGGGAACGGCACCATCTCCTCGGGAGGCGCGATGATCGTACGGCTCGGAGATTCGGACCCGGCCCGGTAGTATCGCACCTCGCGAATCGCGTAGTTCTTGGGCTCCACCCACAGATCGGCACGTTCGTAGTCGGTAGGACGAAACGGCTCGACGCTGACGCGGTGCACCCGCTCCGCCCCACGCGCCTCGACGCTGCGGCCAACGATTGCAAACTGGTCCGCATGGTTCACTTCCAGATCCTCGAGATGGAGCGCTGTGCCGAGCACACGGTCCGCACGCTAGGCACTCGTGAAGCGCCGGACGCGTTGCAGCTCGGGAGCGAAGATGAACCGGTCGTAGCTGCCGCGAGCGTGCTCGATGCGCAGCGTCCGCAAGCCGTACAGCTCATTGCCCAGCCGATAGTCGAGCAGCGTATGCGACCGGCCGCGGATCTTCTTGCGGAGCACGGTGACGGCGTGGCGACGCGAAACCCGGCCGCGCTTGCGAGTTACGATTTCGATCTGCTGAGCCAGATCAACGCCGTACAGGTTCTCGAACGCCCGCTCGATGACCTCGCGACCCGAAACCTGAAGCAACGGATCCTCGACCGAGGGCAGCGCGTCCTCGAGAGGCGACGCCGGCACCGGGGAGGGCATGACGAGGCCCATGCATCCGGCTGCAAACACGAGTCCAGCCCACCACGCCAACCTCTTCATGGCCGCGCTCCTCCTTCCTCTCGCTCGATCCACCAGGTCCGCAGTGGTGGCTCGGTCATGGGGAAATCGACAACCACCACGCGGATGGATTCTCCGGCTCGGAGGCGCACGGGCCCGACCACTTCCGCGGGAGAAAGGTCCAACTGCACGGTGAAGTCGCCGGGCGCGAGAGAAACGGCATCCCCAGAACGACCTCTGGCGAGCGCGTTGGCCGTCGGGGCGCTTCCACCGTGCACCTGAAAGGAGGGGACGGCCACCGTCAGTTTCTCAACGAGAGATCCGGGGCGTTCGATACGCGGCGCCAGCTCTGCAAGACAGCTTGGCAACGTCGCTTCCGGAGGTACGACCCAATCTTGCCAGATCCCCGCCGCTGCCAACTGCCCGGCGGCAGCGCACACATCGGAGCAGGAATCCTCGAGTCCAGCACTGAAGACCACGAGCCGCTCCACCTCATTCTCCATGCGCGCCCCGGTCATGGCGAGGGCACCGGCCAGGGATCCTGCTCGGGCGGATTCCAATCCTCCGAGCCGGGCAGAGAGCTCCCTCCGACCCACCTCCGCGAGGGAATCGCCCGCATCACAGGCATCACCCCGCTGGTGGCCAACCACATGCACCTGAACCTGGCCGGGCTCCGGAAGCACTGCGAGAAATGCAGCAGCGCGGCGCAGGGAAGCGTTTCCATCGCTTCCCCGAGCGTCCACCAACACCGCGATCGTTGCGGACAAATCGCCAAGCGGTGCACTCGGTACCCCGAAGCCGCTGTGCACGACAACGGAGAGTTGCGCCTGTGCCGACGGGACCGAAGTCTGGCATCCAAGCAGGGAAAGGCATCCGAACGCGATGAGGCGGCCGATCCGGAGAGAGATTCCGATCCGTGAGCGCTTCATGTCCCACTCCGGACCGCTTCGAATGCGCGACGTACTTTCGGCGGCGTGGACGCGCGGAGTTCCAACCCTGGGCTCGCCTGAATGGCGCGGCGGAAGTGCTTCCGCGCCTGATCCGGTTGGCCCAAAGCGATCTGCGCGGTCCCCGCGAGCAGCTCGGCCCGCGCCACACGCTCCTTGCGGCCGGCCTCATCCGGCAGAGCGTCGGCTGCCTCCCGAACCTCCGGCAACGCTTCGAGAGCGCTGCGAAAGCGTGCCTCATCGATCATCCGCTCCACGTTCATCAACACGACATCGAGGGCGTCCGCCGATGTGCTTGAAGCCGCGGGGATTTCGGCGCTCGGGGCCTCCCGAGGAAGGATCGCGACGCGCAAAGCGTCTCGGGTTGACGAGGGACGGGGAGCCACCGGGTTCGGCTCGCGAGACGAACCGAGGGGACGCATGGCCAAGCGAATGGCTCCCTCCAGGGTTTCCGCTCCGGTGGTCTGGGTGTCGAAGGGGCTCGACTCCAACTCCGTAGAGGCGCGATGAATCACACCCGACGCCGCCTCCGCTGCCCGGCGAAAGAGGTCGGGGTCCGAGGGGTCCAGACACCGGGCATGAGTCCAGAAGCGATAGGCCTCCAGGGAATCGACCTCCTGCAGCACGCTTGCCAGGCGATCGAGCTCAGCCCTACGAGCCTGGGCCCAAACCGAGAGGCCTCGTTCGGGGTGCCCCACCGTAGGCAAGGGCGCGGGCTCGCCTGGCCAGGAAGCACACTCCGTGGCAAGTGCTCCCTCGGAGAAGGAAAGGATCGCGAACGTGAATGCGAGTGCGGCCGCGCGGCTACACCTCGCTGACCGCCCGCTGGGGGGTACGGGCCGGAGCATTTCAAACGGCATTCTACGACGAATGCCCTAAGAATGGGAGCTACCTGTCCAACAATAGACTCCTGCGAGAACTGAAAGAGACCGTTCGTCCCCTGGGGGAGGGCCCGGTTGCAGCCTGGGCGGGCCAAACACGAGAGGCTTGATGCTCTCGCTCTCTTCACGCGGCTGGCCCAAACTCCTCTCCTTGGGGGCTAGAACCGTGAGGGCATCAGCGATCGAAGGCGGAGAGGTCGAGTCCGTCTGGCCAGTGCGCGTCCGCGTTTTCTTGGGCCTGTTGCTGCTTCCCGCGATGGCGTTCCTGGTGCTGGGGCCGGACCCGTTTGGGCTCTCCTTTGCCGAGCGAGCCGAGGCCGGAAAAACGCTCCGGCCGAAGGATTACGCGGGCGCCTACCTGTTCTGGATCACGTTGGTCAATGTCGGCGTGCTGCTGGCCTTGATTGCGAGCTTCCGCCATTGGGCTCGACCCGGTCGAGCGACCTGCGGCCCTGCACTGGTTTCCCCAGCAACGCGTTGGCACCCCATGTTCCTGACAGGAACCGCCCTGGCAATGCTCGCCCTCGCGATCAGTGCGGCTCCGCGACTCGACGATTCGCTTTGGACCGATGAGAAGTACATGGTGGTCCATTCGATCGCTGGCGCCTACGAAGTGAACGACGCCAACGAAATCGAGTTCGAGCCTGTTTCCTGGGGCAACACGCTCTTCTTCTACCAGAAGCCCAACAACCATGTCCCGTATTCGATCCTCGCTCGCCTCAGCTGGGACGGCTGGCGCACGCTCGCCCAGCCGGAGGATCGTCGCGCCGTCGAGACCGTCGTGCGCATGCCCGCCCTGCTCTTCGGAATCGTCGGCATCGCGACGCTGGCCGGGCTACTCGCGCGGCTGGGCTTCCCGGTCGCGGGAGTCCTCGCGGCGTGGATTCTCGCTCTGCACCCCTGGTACTTGCGTTACGCCAGTGAGGTACGCGGCTACTCGTTGATGCTCGCGCTTCTTCCGCTCTTGATCATCTTCGGACTGCGGGTGCTCGAGCGTGCTAGCTGGCCCCGCTTTGCGGTCTACGGCGCCTGCCAGATCCTCCTGCTCTGGACCTATCCGGGCACGATCTTCGTGCTCATCGTGATCAACGCGGCTGTGCTCGGGCGGCTCTGGAAGACCCGAACCCGTGACGCGGGTGCTGATGCATCGCCGTTGCTTCGGTTCGCGATGACGGAACTACTCGCAGGGTTGGTCTGGCTCCAACTGAACCTTGCCAACATGATGCAATTCCTCGAGTACGCGAAGAGCTGGACCAGTCCGATCACGATGAAGTTCCTCAGTAAGACGGCTTTGCTCATGTTGCTAGGCACGTCGAGTGAAGAGCCTCGCGAAGGCTTCGTCACGATGGCTGGGTTGTTCGAAAGCCATCCCATCCTGCTACCGATCCTCATCGCCGCATCCCTCGCCGCCTTCGTCCTCGGATGCGTTCGCCTGGCGCGGAGCGGCGTCGCGGGAAGGCTCGCTCTGGCCGTGCTCGTGCTTCCCGGGCCGCTGACGATCGCGTTCGCGGCGATACGTGGGGATCACCTCTACGAGTGGTATGTGATCCACGCGCTGCCGGGAGTCATCGCGGGAATCTCGCTGGGCGTCGTCTGGGCCGGCCAGGCCTTCCCCAGAGGTGCCGCTCGGAAGGGCGTGATCGGGATGCTGGCCCTGTCCTTCGGGGCGAGCTACGCGATGGCAAGCCACCCGATGCGCGACGCCCTGCGAACGCGCTCCATCGAACCGACCTTCGAACTCCTCGAGGCGTTCGGCTGGCCGCCCCATCGCGACCCCGCCGCCACCCGGTCGGTGATGACCGGCACCGTCTACGGCGATCTGGACTATTACGACCCCGCCGCCCGCAGCCTGCGGGATCCCGACGGCTTGATCGCGCTGATGCAAGAGGCAGACGAGACAAGCCTTCCGCTCTTCGTCAGCTTCGACCGGCCCCAGCTTGCACGGAAACGAAACCCCGCCGCCATCGCGCTGCTCGAGCGCCCCGGGTTCTTCGAGAAAGTGGGAGAATTCGACGGTGTCTTCTACAAATACCGCCGGGCTGTCTTCCGCTACCGGCCAGGATCGGTCGCCGATCTCTCTCCGCCTGACGTCGAAAGCCAGCCTCGGAGCGCCGATCAAGGATGACCCGTGGAGGCGGGCCGGCCCGGGTCCATCCGTTAGAATCGGCGCCCCATGCCTGAACCCGCGGTGGTGAGCAACCAATTTCACCGATGGCTGCCCAACCTTGCGCTCGTGGCTTTCTCCGTGTGCTTCACGTTAGGCCTGTTCGAAGTGGGGGCACGCCTCTTTGTTCGCGCGTGGGCGCCCCAGCAGGGAGTGCAGAGCTTCTGGAGCCAGGACCCGCTGCTCGGTTGGGCCCATGTGCCGTCGGCCCAGGGCCGTCACATCCACCGGGATTTCGAGGTGAGCGTCGCGACGAACACACAGGGGTTCCGGGACGATCCAGTGACCACCGAGCGCATTGCCGGCCGGAGACGCGTGCTCTTTCTTGGGGATTCTTTCGGCTTCGGATACGGCGTCGAGCGGGGCGAACTACTCCCCGACTTGCTCGAGGGCAGCTTCCCGGACACGGAATTCGTCAACGCGAGTGTGGCCGGCTACGGAACAGACCAGCAGTTGCTCTTCTTTCGCGAAGAGGGGCACCGCTACGCACCCGACCTGGTTCTCTATCTGTTCCATCCCAACGATGTCGAGGACAACAACGCCAGTCGTCGCTATCGCTACCCCAAGCCCCAATTCGTCTTCGACGCCGAAGGCGCGCTCCAGCTGACAGGCGTGCCGGTCCCTGGCTCGAGCCTGCGGGAGAAGGTCGGCCGCTTCCTGCGACAGCGCACCTACGTGCTCCACCGTGTCTGGGAGTGGCGCAGCCATCTCGGGAATGCCTGGCGGGCGTGGCGGGCGCAACCTGATCCACCCGCCGCGGTACCGGCACGAGCAGCGAAGAGTTCACCCGCCGTGGTACCGACGCGCGCAGCAAAGACCTCGCCCGCCGCTAGCGCATCCCCCACCCGCGAATGGATCGAGTTCGACGCGCCCACGCGGCCTCCCAAACCCGGCCGCAATCAGGACTTCCGGATCAGCCGCGCACTGATCGAGGCCCTCGATGCGGAAACCAGGCGGCACGGTGCGCAACTCGTGATCATCAGCATCGGAGGCGCGCCGGACCCACGTGAACTGCTCACGGCGACCCTGCGTCGAATCGGCGTACCCTACCTGCCTCTCGACGATGCCTTCGCAAAGAAGAGGGGGCATGACCTCAAGTTCGAGCACGATCCCCACTGGAATCCAGCCGGCCACGCGCTGGCCGCGGATGCGGTCGAGCATTGGCTGCGCGACGAGGGGCTCCTCTAGCCGGGAAGCGTCATGAAGCCGAGCCCCACGGGCCGGGCCCAACCGAAGAGCGATCAATCGGCGCGACCTACCGAAGCCAGGGGTAAGGGGATGATATGGGTGCATTTTGTCCCGCATCAATTTCTGAAGTGAACCCGAGGACTTCCAGGGGTTCCTGCGGATCGCGAGCGAAATGCGAGGTCACTGGAGCTTCACCTGGAGGCACTCACCTGGCAGAATCCGCTCCATCAAAGAGGTGTCTTCATGCTGCTCGTACGTTCTCTCACCGTTCTGGTCCTTCTCATGGCGCCCATCCAGGCGCTCGCCATTCCGGTGACGCTGGACGTGCAGACGGGAAGCGTCCCCGGCTTCAGCTACTCCTGGCTGCATGCGGCCGATGCCTGCGGCAGCGGTGGCTACTGGATGTGCGGCACGACCCCGAACCAGACAGTCACGGGCAGCCTGACGGCCAATCAGACCGGCAATGCCTTCAGCGGCATCTCGGGCAATCTGTTGATCGGCGCAACCTCCCAGGTGGTGTCCGGAAGCCTAGATTTCTCCGTGGCGAGCGGCGCCTCCCTCGGGAGCTTGACGATCGGCAGCCTCGGCACGTTCGACTTCGTGAACCAGAACATGTCGGGCCCGGCCAACGGCTTCTCCGGCGGCGTGATTTCTCTCTGGGGCCAGAACTTCGCTCCCAGCAAGACACCGGTGAAGGGCGGCTACGGCATCGACCTGTCCTTCAAGGTGAGCCCGGCGATTCCGGAGCCGAGCGCGGCCCTGGTGTTCGGGCTTGGCGCCCTGATCGTTCGTACGGGCGCGCGGCGGCGGACCCGCAAGGCCTGAAGGCCGGCCCCGGCCCCTCCGAGCGAGGCGAAGGCCGAACGCACAGGACCTCTCGGGCACCAGTTGCGGACGTTGGAATCCGGCCTCTGCTCTCGCGTTCCGGCTCGGCGGCGGACCCTTTCGCGGTTCCGAATGGGCAAGCACCGCCGGAGTGCCTAGAATGCCGGCGTCCCTCGAACCCCCCGTCGCCTTTCTGCTTTCGAGGACCCCGATGCTCCAGCTCCGAGGAGCGGTCGCGCTCAGTGAGGCGCGTGCCGCCAGGGCCCTTGCGCTGATCCGCACCCGATTTCCGGCGGTGCACCAGCTCTCGGCCGAGTACGTCTATTTCGTAGAGATCCAAGGGGCACTTGCACCCGCGGAGCGTGAACGGCTCGAACGCCTGCTCACGGAGGGGCCGGTAGGGCCAGAGCCCGATTCCGCCATCCCGCAGGTGTGGGTGATTCCGCGGCCGGGCACCCGCTCGCCCTGGTCCTCCAAAGCGACGGACATCCTGCACATCTGCGGGCTCGAGCAGGTCCTGCGCGTCGAACGAGGGACTCGCTATCTCCTGGCCGGCGCCGAAGCGGAAACCCTCTCGGAAGCCGGCGCACTGCTGCACGACCGGATGACCGAGGTCGTCCTCAGCGAGGCCGACCAGGCCGAGCGCTTGTTCGAGAGCTTTCCGCCGCGGCCCCTCGGCCGGGTGGATCTCCTGGCTCGCGGACGCGAGGCCCTGGAAGAAGCCGACGCCCGGCTCGGCCTGGCCCTGGCCAAGGACGAGGTGGACTACCTGGTCGATGCCTTCCGCGATCTCGCCCGGGACCCGACCGACGTCGAGTTGATGATGTTCGCCCAGGCCAACTCGGAACATTGCCGGCACAAGATCTTCAACGCCGAGTGGTTCGTGGATGGGGAGCATCAGCCCCGCTCACTCTTCCAGATGATCCGCCACACCACCGATCGCTCACCGGATGGCGTGCTCTCCGCCTACCATGACAACTCATCGGTGATCACCGGAGTTCAGGCGACACGCTTCTTCCCCGATCCGAAGAGCGGCGTCTACGCCGCGCATCCCGAGCCGGTGGCCATCCTGATGAAGGTGGAGACCCACAATCATCCGACGGCCATCTCGCCCTTCCCCGGCGCTGCGACCGGCTCCGGCGGAGAGATCCGCGACGAAGGCGCCACGGGCCGCGGCGCCAAGCCGAAGGCCGGCCTCACGGGCTATTCCGTCTCGAACCTTCGCATCCCGGGCGCGATGCAGCCGTGGGAACAGGATTTCGGCAAGCCCGCCCGGATCGCCTCCGCCCTCGACATCATGCTGGAGGGCCCGATCGGCGGTGCCGCCTTCAACAACGAGTTCGGCCGCCCGAACATCTGCGGCTACTTCCGGACTTTCGAAGAAGAAATCGTGGGCCCCGGCGGCCGAGAGGTACGGGGCTACCACAAGCCGATCATGGTCGCGGGGGGCCTCGGCAACATTCGCATGGAGCACGTGGACAAGCAGGAGATCCCGCCCGGGGCACCCATCGTCGTGCTTGGCGGGCCGGCCATGTTGATCGGCCTCGGGGGCGGTGCGGCCTCCTCGGTGGCGAGTGGTACCAGCGCCGAGGATCTGGACTTCGCATCCGTGCAGCGCGGGAATCCGGAGATGGAACGACGCTGTCAGGAAGTCATCGATCGCTGTTGGGCCGAGGGCGACGAGAACCCGATCCTCTCGATCCACGATGTGGGCGCCGGCGGCCTCTCGAATGCGCTTCCCGAACTCGTCGATCAAAGCGGCCGTGGGGCGCGCTTCGAATTGCGCCGCATCCCGAACGACGACCCGGGCATGTCGCCCCTCGAAATCTGGTGCAACGAAGCCCAGGAACGCTACGTGCTGGCCATCGAAGGCGCGCGCATGGCGGATTTCGAAGAAATCTGCGAACGCGAGCGATGTCCCTTCGCCTTGCTAGGTGAAGCCACCAACAACGGCCAGCTCCAACTCACGGACGAAACCCTCGGTGAGACACCGATCGATCTTCCGCTGCAGATCGTGCTTGGCAAGGCGCCGCGCATGCAGCGCCATGCGGAGCGCCTGGCCTTCGAGCCGGAAGCCCTGGACCTCTCCGGCGTGGATCTTCGCGATGCCATCCGGCGCGTCCTTCACCTTCCCGCCGTCGCGGACAAGACCTTCCTGATCTCGATCGGTGACCGCACGGTCACGGGGCTGATTGCACGAGACCCGATGGTCGGCCCCTGGCAGGTGCCCGTGGCCGACGCCGCCGTGACCACCGCCAGCTACGACACCCGAGCCGGCGAGGCCATGGCGATGGGGGAGCGCACCCCGGTCGCCCTGCTCGACCCTGCCGCCTCGGCCCGAATGGCCGTCGGTGAGGCGCTCACCAACCTGCTCTCCGCGGACGTGCCGGGCCTCGGCCACGTGAAGCTCTCCTGCAACTGGATGGCTGCCGCGGGGCATCCCGGGGAAGACGCGGGCTTGTTCGATGCCGTGCGCGCCGTCGGAGAAGAGCTCTGCCCCACCCTCGGCATCGCCGTGCCGGTCGGAAAAGACTCCCTTTCGATGCGCAGCGTCTGGCGCGAAGACGGTGCCGAGCGAAGCGTCACCTCACCGCTCTCGTTGATCGTCAGCGCGTTTTCGCCGGTAGGCGACGCCGGCGCCAGCCTCACACCGGAGCTGCGAAGGGACACGGGCGAGACCGTGCTGCTGCTCGTGGATCTGGCCGGAGGCGCGAAACGACTCGGGGCCTCGGCCCTGGCCCAGGTCTACCGGCAGGTTGGCGACGAGGCACCCGACCTCGACGACCCGGCCCGGCTCCGCGGTCTTGCGGCCGCCATGGCCGAGTTGAAGGCCGGGCAGAAGATCCTGGCCTATCACGACCGCTCGGATGGGGGCCTGGTCGCCACACTCTTCGAGATGGCCTTCGCAGGTGGCTCTGGATTGCGAATCGAACTCGATGCAAGCGAAGAGGAATGCTTGCCGAGCCTTTTCGCCGAGGAACTTGGCGTCGTCGTCCAGGTACGAAGGGAAGACGTGGAAACCGTGGCGTCGACCTTCGCCCGCCACGGTCTCGCAGGTGCCGTCTCGCAGGTCGCCATCCCCTGCGACGATACAGACATCACGATCGACTGCCGGGGAATCGAGATCTTCCGGGAATCCCGGGCGAACTTGCGGGAGTGGTGGTCCGCCACCAGCCACGCCCTCCAGGCATTGCGCGACGATGCGACTTGCGCGGACGAGGAACAAGCGGCGCGGATCGACTTGGAAGACCCGGGACTCTCCGTCCACCTCCCGCCCGCATTTCCCGGCAGCGCTCCGAACATTTCCGGCGCACGGCCCCGCATCGCCATCCTCCGCGAGCAGGGTGTGAACGGTCAAATCGAAATGGCCGCGGCCTTCGACCGGGCAGGCTTCGAATGTGGCGATGTCCACACGAGCGATCTCCTGGCGGGCCGAGTCGACCTCATGGACTTCCGCGGCCTGGTCGCCTGCGGCGGATTCTCCTACGGAGATGTGCTCGGGGCTGGCGCAGGCTGGGCCAAATCGATCCTCTTCCACGAGCGTGCCCGGGAGACCTTCCGGACGTTCTTCGAACGCGAGGACAGCTTCGGCCTCGGTGTCTGCAACGGCTGCCAGATGTTCTCCGCCCTGGCCGAACTGATTCCCGGTGCCGACGCCTGGCCACGGTTCCTGCGAAATCGTTCGGAGCAGTTCGAGGCGCGCCTGGCATTGGTCGAAATCACCGAGAGCGCGTCCATCTTGCTGAAGGACATGCAGGGCGCCCGGTTGCCCATCGCCGTGGCCCATGGCGAAGGCCGGGCAGCCGTGGAGGGCGAGCCCGAAGGCATCGCCCTGCGCTTCGTCGATGGCCATGGACACCCGGCGGAGCGCTACCCGGCCAACCCGAACGGCTCACCAGGCGGCATCACCGGGCTGACCAACCGCGATGGACGCTTCACGATCATGATGCCCCACCCGGAGCGCGTCTTCCGGACGGTCCAGCACTCCTGGGCGCCCCCGGAGTGGACCCAGGACGAGGGACCCTGGATGCAGCTCTTCCACAACGCGCGGCGCTGGGTCGGTTAGGCTTTGCAAGGAGGACGAATGCAGCTTTCGAGCCTGACGGCGGTATCGCCTCTCGACGGGCGATACGGCAACAAGACCGAGGCCCTGCGGGCACTCGCCAGTGAATACGGCCTGATCCGGTACCGCGTTCAGGTGGAAGTGGCCTGGCTCGGAGCCCTGGCTGCGCAACCGGGCATCCCGGAAGTGCCGGCTCTCTCCGACGCCGCCCGGGCTCACCTCGCCGCCGTGGCCGACGATTTCGACGAAGCCGCCGCCGAGCGGGTGAAGGCCATCGAAGCCACGACCAACCACGACGTGAAAGCGGTCGAGTACTACCTGAAGGAACGGCTCGACGAGCTTCCCGAGCTTCAGGCCGTCAAGGAGTTCGTGCACTTCGCCTGCACCTCCGAAGACATCAACAACCTGGCGTACGGATTGATGCTGCGGGATGTGCGGGAGCAGGTGCTGCTTCCGGAGCTCGACGGCTGGCTCAGCGAGCTGCAGGAGCGTGCCGAGGCCTTGGCCGATACGCCGATGCTCTCGCGAACCCACGGCCAGCCGGCGACACCCACGACGCTCGGCAAGGAGCTGGCCAACGTCACGGCCCGCCTCACACGGGCCCGCCGGAACCTGGCGGGGACCGAAATCCTGGGCAAGCTGAACGGTGCGGTCGGCAACTACAATGCCCACCTGGCCGCCTATCCGGAGATCGATTGGGAATCCGTTTCGCGTGGATTCGTCGAAGCCCTCGGGCTCACCTGGAACCCGACCACGAGTCAGATCGAGCCTCACGACGCCATGGCTGAGCTCTTTCATGCCCTGGCCCGGGCGAATACGATCGGCATCGACTTCGCGCGAGACGTCTGGGGCTACATCTCTCTCGGCTATTTCCGCCAGAAGACCAAGGCCGGCGAGGTCGGTTCCTCGACGATGCCGCATAAGGTGAACCCGATCGATTTCGAGAACGCCGAGGGCAACCTGGGCGTAGCGAACGCGTTGCTCCTGCATCTGGCGAAAAAGCTTCCGATCTCGCGCTGGCAGCGCGACCTGTCGGACTCGACCGTCCTCCGCAATGTCGGCTCGGCTGCGGGCTACGTGGTCGTCGGCCTGCAGGCGATGCGCAGGGGCATGGCGAAGCTCGAGGTCGACGAAGCGCGGCTGCTCGCGGATCTCGATCAGAACTGGGAAGTGCTGGCGGAAGCCATCCAGACGGTGATGCGACGCCATGGGATCGAGGAGCCCTACGAGAAGCTGAAGGAACTCACCCGGGGCCGACGGGTCGATCGCGAGGCGCTCATCGCCTTCGTCGACGGGCTCGACCTGCCGGAAGACGCCAAGGCCCGCCTCCGGGAATTGCGACCCGAGACCTACCTCGGCAATGCCGCGGGGCAAGCTCGCAAGCCGAGCAGCGACTGACGTGCACGACGACCGGATCCGCCAGGCCTTCACCCAGCAAGCCCCTGTGCTCTCCGTTGCGCCGACCTTCCATGCGGAAGACATCCTGCGTGCGATCCGCGACGGCCTGGCAGGCGACGGAAAGGGGCGCCTGCTCGACGCCGGCTGCGGGCCGGGCGTGGTTCTGGCTGCGGTCGGTGCAGATTTCGCAGAGGTCTGCGGACTCGATCTGACGCCGGCGATGGTGGAGCGAGCGAAGATCGCCTGCCAGGAAGCCGACCTGACCGGGGCAGAGATCCAGGTGGGTTCGATGCTGGCCATGCCGTTCGACGACGGGCAGTTCGATGCCGTCGTCACCCGGCTGACGCTCCACCATCTCGAAGCGCCTGGCGATGCACTCCGCGAGATGGCAAGAGTTCTCCGCCCGGGCGGCACACTCGTCATCGCCGACCTCCTCGGCTGCGAGGATCCGGCGGAGGCTGCGCTGCAAGACGCACTCGAAATCCTCCGGGATCCGAGCCACGTGCGATTGCTGCCGGAATCGGAAATGAGGGCCCTGGTTGCACAGGCCGGCCTGAACGAGCAGGGCTGCGAAAGACTCGACAAGCGCCGCGGTTTCGCCGAGTGGGCGTCCATCGTGAATGCACCGGAACGAACCGAGCCTCTTCTCCTGGCCATGCGTACCCTGGCGGAATCCGGCTGCGGGCAGGGCATCGAGTTGGCAATGGAGGCCGATCAACCGACGTTCGTGCATCGCTGGGCGATCTGGACGTTAGGCAAGGCAGGCGGCAAGGCATGAACGGGCCGGTCTCACCGCTCGAGGCTCGTGTCCAGAGCGTATGCCTGGTGATCCTTGCAACCATCGCAACGGCCGCCTCGCTGTATTGGCTGCGACCGGTGATGATTCCCTTCGTCCTGGCGCTCTTCATCGCCCTTGGCCTGGACATGGTGCGCAACCAGCTGATCGAACGCGCGCGCGTACCCCAGGCGCTGGCATTGCCCGCCACGCTCACCGGCGGCGTGCTGGTCCTGGCAGGCGTCGGCACCCTCGTATCGGCCTCCCTCGGCCAACTCAGCGACAACGCCAGCCTCTACTCGCAGCAATTGGAGAAGCTGATCGAGCAGACCATCGCGATCCTGCCCGGGCCGTTGCAGGAGACAGCGAGTGCCCTCGATCTGGACACGCTGACCCGCATCCCTGTCTCGTCGGTCACCGGCATGCTCGGCCGCACGACGAGTGCACTGGCGAACCTGCTCTCCCAATCCCTGCTCGTCCTGATCTTCGTGCTGTTCCTCTTGTTGGGGGGCTCGCAGGCCCAGACTCAAGGGGGAACCTGGGGCAAGGTCGCCTCCCGCGTGCAGACCTACCTGCTCAGCAAGATCGTCGTCTCGGCGGTGACGGGTCTGCTGGTCGGGCTCACCCTGCTGATCCTCGACATCCCTCTGGCGATGGTCTTCGGCCTGTTGGCCTTCCTGTTGAACTTCATTCCAAACATCGGCTCGGCGATCGCCACCCTGCTGCCCCTTCCCGTCGTGCTGGTGGATCCAAACGTCTCCAGCCTGGCCGCGATCCTGGCGATCGCCATTCCGGGCGGCATCCAGGGCGTGGTAGGCAACGTGATCGAGCCACGCATGATGGGCGATGCGCTCGATCTCCACCCGATCAGCATCCTGATGAGTTTGATCTTCTGGGGCATGCTATGGGGCATCGTCGGCATGCTGCTCGCGACGCCGATCACGGCCGTCCTGAAGATCTTCCTGGAGCGCTTCGAAGGCAGCCGGCCCGTGGCCGAGCTGATGGCGGGGCGCGTCTCCGCGGTTACGACCCGGGTGGCGGAGAAGGCGGAGGCTGTGCCGGAGCCTCCGGCGTGAGCAGCTCCTCGACCCCCGAAAAACTGCCCTGAAGCACCGAGGGTGCCGCCGGCTCGAGTTGGATCTCGAAACCCGGAACAGGACCCTTGACCGTCACGACGATCGGCAACGCCAGGAGCTGATTGGCCGTGCCCAGGACGCTACCGAGCATCTCGCCCGGCACCATCGCCCGCAGGCTCGGGCCAAGGCGCGGATTGATCACGAGATCGACGTCCCGCGCGCCGACCTCACCGGTCGCGATGAGATGAACGGCGGCACCATCGAGGCGAAGCTCATCGATCAGGACGCGACCGTTCTCGATCGGGTATTCGCCCTCCACTTCGTCGTAGTCGATCACGGCGAACTGGGCGATCTCGGCCACCTGCGTCAGTACCTGCTGCACACCGAGACCCGAGGCCCGCCCCTCGCTGAGTTCGAAGGAAACGTTTCCGGTGGGGGCAGTCAGCACGTCTTGCCCGGGCTCCGCCACGCCCTCCGCACGGCTGATCACGGAAAGCCGGCCGCTCATCTGGCCCTCACCGTCGGGAGAGGCCGCCGCCAGGAGCGGTGCGAGATCCACGTCCGACACGACGAGGTCCCAGCCGATCCGCTCGCCACCGCCATGAGGGCCTCCGTGGGCCTCGAGATCCACGAGGCCTTCCGCGAGGGCCAGATCCTCCACGCGTACCTCCCAGCTCTCGCCACCGAGCTGCGCGCGCGCGCGACCCTCGCCCACCGGAAGATCCCGGAATCGAACGGTTCCGACCGACACGTCCACGTCGAAGAGGTCTGCCCTGCCCTCCTCTGGCGCGTCGGCGGCGGCGCTCGAAATGGGTGTCCCGCCCTCCGGATCCTCTTCCTCATCCGTCATACCCTCCCAGAGCGTGCCCAGGGGAGTGAAATCGAAGTCGGGAATATCCGCTCGCAGCCGCCACTGCGAGCCTCCGTCGGTGGACTCCCGCTCCCAGGTCATGCGGGCCGTTCCCTTGTCATCAGAAACACCGGGCCCGCCCAGCGTTGCGTTGCCTTCGAGCCGTCCCTTGCTCCCTGCGGCCTGGCGGCTCTCGAGCTTCAATCGCAGCGGAACACCGGCGCTCGCTTCGCCCTCATCCGCCGGCGGAGCCCTCACGTCGAGCGCGAGATCTGTTTCCACGAGCGTTTCGCTCCCGTCCTGTCGGAACGCGACGGAGCCGCTCGTGCGCCCGTGAACCTGGGAAATGCCCACCACCCCGGTGGCCAGACGGAGCCACGGCAGCAGATCGAGGCCCTCGGCGGTGATCGCCAGATCCGCGCTCCGCCCAGGCTGAAGTGAACCCTCCACCGCAAGACCCCCGAGCCCGTTCGCAGAGGCTCCGGCAAGTTCGAGCGGCGCAAGCAGAAGCGTCTGCTCCAGCCGTTGCCACGTCATGCGGCCACCGATGTTCAGGGATTCCGAGAACGGGCTGGGCACGTCTTCCTCACCGCGCAAGGCATCGACCTCCAAAGCCGGCTCGATGACCAGCTCATCGAGGCTTCCCTCGACATGCACGTCGCCCGAAACCTTCGCGATGGGCGATGCGACGCCTAGCAAGCGCGCAAGGAGACCGACCCTGCCGAAGGCCAGATTCGCGTCGAGCAGAGCCTCCGGCCACAACGCACCGGAACCCCGCACCTCGAAGAGACGATTCCCCTTTGCTGCCAGGTCGAGTTCGAACGCGCTGAGTTCGACGCTCTCGCCGGCCGTGCCGCCCTCGCCCCGAAGCGCCAGGACGATCGGGCTGCGCTCGTGCGAATCGAGGCTCAGCTCCAGGTTTCCCTCGAAAGCGCCGCTCCCGGTGTCCACCTCGGCCGGCGAGAAACCCAGAGCCGCCGTCAGCCTGCCCCGGTCTCCCTCATCTTCACCGCCACGGGCGAGCGGCACGAGGAGTTCGAGTGCACCGCTCGCGGGAACGACGAGGTCGTCGACTTCCGCGGTGATCGGACCGATCAGGAGCCCTGTAGGGCCGGAGCCGATGCGAATGCGCACGTCGTCGACCCGAGCGTGTGCGATCTGGGGCCAACCCAGCGAAGCCGAACTCCCACCCGGCGCTTGCGCTTCAGCGTCTGCTGCGGCCTCCGAATCGCTCTCGTGGAGTTCCAGGTTCGCGCCGGCCATGGAAAGGGTCTCGACCACCGCAACGCCTTGCCGCAAGGAGGCCAGGGGGCTCCACTCCAAGCGCAGGGTGGCAACCTCTCCGTTCGCGAGATCGGGCACATCGAAACGCAGGCCATCGACCTCGAAAGATCCGCCCAGGCCGAGCCGCCCGTCTTCCGCACTCCAGGTACCGCCGACCAGACGAGCCGCAAGGGGGAGCCAGAAGCGCTGGAAGCCATGCCGAGTCTGCGCCCAACCCACGGCACCGGCCAGGAGCAGCAGGAGAATCAGGATCGGCGCGATCCACCGACGGTGACGAGCGGGGGGAGCCACCGGGGGAGAGTAACGAACGCTCTCCACCTTCTGCTGCTCAGGTTTCGGCGGGTCGGAATCGGGTAGCATCCCAGCTTCCATCGCCTTGGAGCCACGATGATCCTCGATCGATTCAAGCTCGAGAGCCGGGTGGCCATCGTCACCGGCGCAGGCCGGGGCATTGGCCGCGCCATTGCCCTGGCTTATGCAGAGGCAGGTGCCGATATCGTCTGTGCCGCCCGAACGCCGGCCGACATCGAAGACACGGCCGAGGCGGTGCGCAAGCTGGGGCGCCGAGCCCTACCCGTCCCCTGTGATGTCCTGGAGCGCAGCCAACTGGAGCATCTGGTCGATGCCACACTGCAGGAGTTCGGGAAGATCGACATCCTGGTCAACAATGCCGGAGGCTTCCCGCCCAAGCCAGCGCTCCGCACCAGCGAGAAGGAGTTCGAAGGCGCGTTCCGCTTCAACGTGACGACCGCCTTCGTGCTGACGCGGCTCGCGGTTCCGAAGATGGTCGAAACGGCCGGCGGCGGCTCGGTCGTGAACATCTCGTCCGTCGCCGGGCGCGAAGTCTCGCCCGGATTCGTGGCCTACGGAACGGCCAAGGCCGCCCTCTCCTACATGACCCGCGAGTTGGCCCAGGATTTCGCGCCCAAGGTACGCGTGAATGCAATCGCCGTGGGTTCCATCGAGACCGATGCCCTCGCCACCGTACTGACCGACGAGATCCGCGAGGAGATGATCCGCTTGACACCGATGGCCCGGCTGGGCGAGGTCGAAGACATCGCCGCGTGCGCCCTCTACCTCGCCTCACCCGCTGCAAGCTATGTGACCGGTGAGATCTACGGCGTGAACGGTGGCCTGGCAGCGTTGAACCTGCAGATGCCGCGCGCCTTCGAGTAGGCCGGCTACTTCTTTCCGGGACGCGACCCCGGACGAAGCGAGCGGAGCCAACGGCCGAATCCGTGGGTGACCATTTCCACGTGGTCTCGGGCAATCTGCCATTCGCTCGCACGCATCGCGCCGAGGATCTCCTCGATCGTGCGGTCGTCACTCTTGTAGATCTCGACCTCGACCCTGCGGCCCACGTGGTCGAGCACACCGTGGGTGATCAACTTGCGCAATGTTCGCGTCGGCAGGATGTGACTCGGAACCAGGGGCCGCCATTCTCCGTGATCGTCGATGCGAACCTGCGCGGCGCGGCCGATCACCTGACAGGCTGAATGGGCACAGGTAAAGGTTCGATATTCCCGCCCGGCCAGGCGCTCGAGCTCGCGCCGGATCGCCAACACCGCCTGGGACGGCAACCCGACGAAGCGGAGCGCCAGCCCACCGTAGATCGATTCCTTCGTGCGTACTCGCAGCGGCCGGAAGATGTCGCCATCGAAGCGCTGGCTGCCGACGTTCAGATAGATATGGGCCGGATCCCGGATGCCGAGCACGAGTTCGAGGGAACCCGGCGTGGCCAGTTCCTCGAGGAGGATGATGCCGCCAGCATCCTTGGCGTCGTCGGGCAATCGCAGCACGCGCACGCGTCGCCCGAAGCAAGCCTCCTCGCTGGTCCGTACCACCCCGCTCCCCAGCAAGGGGCTCAAGGGCCCCGCAACCGGTGCGGATTCGAGCGAGCCCCAGTAGGAGGCTCCCTCGAATTCCTCATCGAGGCGACGCCGCAAGCTCGTCACCCGCTCGGTTCCGAGCCAGAGCTGCTCGTCGGTCACGAGTGTCTCGAGCCACGCGAGGCGCACCATGCGGTTCAACGCCTCGCCTCCGCCCACTTCCGCGATGCGCTCCACGGCATCCGCCGCCAGCGGTGGACTGACCACCACACGACGACGCTGTTCCAACTCACTCCGGCTGCGCGCGGGAAGGTCGAGGAATCGGGCGTTGTCGAGGTACGTGATCGGGGTGATCCGCACGCCACCCACCGCCGCGCGCAACGCCTCGACCAAGCCCGTGCCGAAACCCGGCCGCGTGGGCCGTGTGGCGCGGAGCCCTTCGGAAACGCTGCCCTCGGGATAGATCAGGATGCGGCGGGAGCGACCTTCGCGCACCGCGGCCACGGCCCGCTCGACCGCTGAGCCCCGCCCCCCGCCGACTGCGATCAGGCCCGGGGCCGATGCAATCCGGTTCTTCAGGAAGCGCGGGAAGACCGGCAGCTGGTCGACCGCATTGAACACCAGATAATCCGACAGGCGGAGCGCGGCGAAGGTGATGTTGTCCGTCACGCCGTGCCGATGGGCTGGGGTGAGGATCTCGACCTCGCCTTCGGCGACTTCGGATTGGATGTGCTCCCTGCCCTCGACGCTCACACGCAAGCCGAGGAGATTGCCGAGCTCCCGGAACATCCCATCGACGTGCGCGGTGAACGGAGTGCCGGAGCGTTCCCGCCCTGAGCTGGAAAGCGCGAGCCGAAGGCCGGCCATCAGATGCATCACACCGCGTAGCCCGGCCCGGCTGCGCGCGCCGGCCGTTCCGAGCGCCCGCCCAAACCGGGCGAACCGATCACCGAGACTCAGGCTCGGCTCGAGCGGCGCCGTCGGATCGAGGGAGCGGAGGCGCGCGGAGAATGCCACGGCCGCGACATGGAACTTCTGGAAGCAGGCAATCCGACGGTGGTCTCGAACCGTTCCGTAGAGCGACTCCAGCTCCAGGTATTGTTCGCCCAGCCTTTCGATCCGGTGGTGCTCGCGGCGCAAGGAACGACTTCGACGCGGCCCCAGGAAATCCCAGACTTGATGCATCGCCTGGCCAAGCCTGGCGCGCACCTCCTGGACGTGGGCGGCATGCAAGACGCGCAGGTGATCGTCGAGCCGGGCCAGGAACTCGCGCTGCGCAAGGTTCGCCGTTTCCAGGTGATCCGTGCTCGGCGCGGCCTTGACGAGGGCTCGGCGCACGCCCGTGTAGCCGAATCCGCCAACGATCAGCTCGCTCCAACGCTCCTCGAGATGGGCTTCGAGGCTGGCGAGCCGCTCCCAGGCGGGCGCCGAAACGGGCTCCGGTGGCCGGCTGCGCAGACGACGCAGCGTCGGGGAGAGTGCCCGCGCCAAACGCGCCAGCCTCACCTGCAGCCCACGCTCCCGGGCCTCCCGGATCCCCTCGTCGACGATCGTCGCGGCCGCCTCGCGCCCCTGCGCAGCCCGTGCTCGTTCGCCAAAGGCCTCCATCGCGCCGATCCAGGCGATCGTCTCGGTCTCACGCCTCTCGAGATCGGCCTCGAAGGGGGATGGCCGCTTTGCGTCCATCCAGTCGACGAGCACGCGACAGCCGAGCCTCTCCTGCTTTGCCAGCCGACGGTAGATGTGGCGCTGGTAGCTCCAGTGGGTCCACCGCAACGACAGCGAAAGAGCCGAGAATCCGCTGCCAAAGCGCTGCCGAAGCGCCGCTACCAGGGCATCCCCAGCGGCCACCACCCGCGCCACCGCAAGCGCCGAGCCCTGCTCGCCGATCGCATCGCGCAGGCGCGCCGGCGGACCGATCAGTACGGGCTCTGGCCGAAGACGCGCGAGAAGTCGTCCACGGCTGACAGGTTCGGCGAGAATCCGCGCCAGGAGCACCCGCTCGTAGAGCGGCGCGTTGTTTCGCAGCGGATTCGCACGGAACACGAACGCAGGATCGGTCACGAGCGATCGCAGCTCCCGCTGGAGCATCACGTTGGCCTCGGGCGCGCCATCGCGCAGCAACCGCCAGCGATGCAGCAGCTGCCCGCGCCGGATCCGCAAGGTGTACTGCGTTCCGTCCAGGATGAACCGATGCACACTCCGGGCGTCCCGGGGCTGCATGCGCAACAGCCCGTCCCGAAACGCGAAGAGGTCCTTCAGGCTCCGGCCGAAACGCCGCTTGCCCAGCATCGACAACCACTCGCGGCGCAAGAAGAGGTAGCCCGCCGTCCACCCCTGGGTGTTCAACGGCCCGTACTCGAGCAGGGGAATCGTCCAGGTGAGATCCGCGAAGAACAACATGGGATAGAGGGCGAACGCCTTCAGCGAACCGAAGGCCACATCGAAGAGTCCGACGTCCCAATGCTCCTGGATGATCTCCTTGCCCTTGCGCAGAACCGCCTGGCGAGCGAGCTCCAGGCCGCGGCGAATGCGGCCCGACGGCTGTGCCGCGCCACCTTCGGTCAGCTGGCGTGCCCATGCCTGCGCATGCGCATCGAGAACGCCGGCGTGGTCCGAAACGAAAGCCTCCGGCACTCCCATGCCTACGCATCGACCTCGCAAGATCGCCGCTTGAGGGCTCGCAGGCGACCCGGCTGGGTTAGTTTCCCGCCATGAAGTTCGGCATTTTCTATGAGCATCAGCTCCCCAAGCCCTGGTCCGAGGACGACGAGTTCAATCTACTGCAAGAGGCCCTCGAGCAAGTGGTGCTCGCCGATCGGCTCGGCTTCGACCACGCCTGGGAGGTGGAGCATCACTTCCTCGACGAGTACTCGCACTCGTCGGCCCCCGAAGTCTTCCTGGCGGCGGCCGCAGCCCGCACCGAGCACATCCGGCTCAGCCACGGAATCCGCCAAGTCATTCCGAACTACAACCACCCCGCCCGCACCGCCGAAGGCATCGCCACCCTCGACCTGATCTCCAACGGTCGGGTCGATTTCGGAATCGGAGAAGGCGCCACGCGCCTCGAACTCCACGGCTTCGACATTCCGGCCAAGCACAAGCGGGCCATGTCGCTCGAAGCCGCCGAACAGATCGCCAACATGATGGTGCTCGATCCCTACCCCGGTTTCGAATCCGAGCATTTTTCGATGCCGTGCCGGAACGTGCTGCCCAAGCCCCGCCAGAAGCCGCATCCCCCGATGTGGATCGCCTGCACCAACCGCGACACGATCAAGCTCGCAGCCCAGAACGGGCTCGGTGCATTGGCGTTCAGCTTCGTGTCTCCGGACGAGGCACGGAGCTGGGTCGACATCTACTACGACATCCTCAAGAGCGACGAATGCGTGCCACTCGGCCACAGCGTGAACCCCAACATCGCGTTGGTGGCAGGCTTCTCACTCCACCAGGACCGAACCGAAGCCATCCGCCGTGGCCAGGAGGGTTTCGAGTTCTTCGGCTACGCACTCAACGCCCTCGTCGCCCAGGACCAGGTGCCGGGCCGTACGGATCTCTGGGGCGAGTTCCAGGCCAAGCGCGGCAAAGGCGGAACGGAGAAGAAGATCGCTGAAGCCTCTGCAGCCGGCGACGCCTACTCGAGCTGCATCGGTACTCCCGCCGATGCCCGCCGCTATCTCCACGATCTGGCCGACGCAGGCGTCGATCAGGTGATCTTCCTGCAACAGGTTGGAAGGAATACCCACCAGAACATCTGCGCCTCGCTCCAGCTCTTCGGCGACGAAGTGCTTCCTGAGTTCAAGGCCGGGGAAATCGCACGCCAGGAAAAGAAGAACGCGGAGCTTGCTCCCTACGTCGAGGCCGCCCTGAAGCGAAAGCCCTGGATGCAGCCCATCACGGACAGCGACATCCCGGTCGTTCGCGCCTCAGTAATGAAGGCCCAGACCTCCGGGAGCGTCTGATTCGGGTCGACCCACTCTCGATGCCAGATGCCGCGGTGGCAATCGAGGCCGAGGCGCTTCGATTGCCTGCCAAGACCATGAAACCCGTCGGGTGGAGTACATCCAGGCTTGCTCACGCCAATGCAGAATCCGCCCGGGCTCGATTTCCACACCAGACCGGCACCATGTCTCACTCGATGAATCGCGTTACGCGCCTCGTGGGCGAGTGCGCAGGGCATCGTCCACCCGTGCTACTCCTGGCCTGACTCGCGAACTCAGCACAGCCAGGCCCACGAGACCCAGCCCTGCGAGGGCCAGATGGAGTCCGAGTTCGGACTCGTCGACGGTGATCGTAAAGCGGTGGTCTACCGCAAGCATCAGGGAATGGGTCTCCCTCGAGGACAGATCCAAGAAATCGAGCCCCAGGTTTGCCCCTGTGCCCTCTAGCCCGGAAAATTCATGAAGAAGTCTCGTTCTTGAATTGAAGAAGGCCCCAGTTGCGGTAGAAACGTGTTGCGACACGCGTTTCCCCTCAACAAGGGCCCCTTCATGAAGCCGGATACTACCGCACAGACTGTCACCTT
>JAAETT010000343.1 GCA_024228115.1 bacterium | reverse complement strand
GCGATCCGCGCACCGGATATGACGGCTTGCTGTGCGTCGGCCTGGGTTTTCTCCGCGTCTCTCTTCACCGTAATCGCGTTTTCGAGCTTAACCCTGTCAGGACCCTCCAGCTTGTCACTGTGAGTGTCAAACAAGTCTTGCCCTTCTGCTGCACTGCTCATCGTAGCGGCGATCACCGCTGCTTTCGCGAATGATGACTCGTATGTCTGCAGCCTCTCTGCCGTAGCTTTAGGCCCGACCCCCTCACGCTGCGCTGTATCGAGTACTGACTGCCGACCGATCGCCGATTGCACTCTTAGATTGTCGGGTTGGTTCCAGTACAGCGATGCATTTTCGATGGTGTTTTCGATTTGAGCCTGAGCAGTCGCCACTTCCCAGGCGTCCAACCCCTTCGATGCATGGCGTCCGATGTCTGCCTTGCTTTTTGTGAGATGCGCGTCAGCAGCCCGGTCAAACATCACCCGAGCATTGACGCCTAGCGGGTCACTATACCGCTTTTTAAGGTCGTCAAGTACGCTATTCGTACCTGGCGCACCGTCGTACGCGTCGCGTCCTTGAGTGTTAAAATACCCTGATTCAGGATTGAAGAATAGCTCATTCTTGTCGCGCTCGAATTGTACCAACGCCTCTTCTGCTGCGGTCGTATCGATCCGCTGCTTAATGTTTAGCGCAGCTTCTGCGATATCTACCACGCCACCGACCACCGCACCGCCCGCCCGAATAGCATTGACCCCGGCGTTGGGATCTACTCTCGGTTGTCCAACAACCTCACTAGATACCTGGTGGGGCTGGTACTTCGATACCCGTGGCATATCGACCTCTCTCTCTTAATTAATTTTCAAGTTGAGACGACGGTTGCCCGCGCTCTCAGGGGTGAACCACTTATCTGCCACACCTGTGTCCATCACCTTGCCTGCCCCCGACAGCAGAGTGCCAAACGCGTTACTATTACCGGCGGACCTCGCGAACGCGCCCGCATCCTGCTCTAGCGCCGCCCCAGTTTCGAGCGCGGTAGCTCTGTCTTCATAGTTGCCACGGATACGCAGTGCATCCGCCTCACCGAGGACTGCGGTGTCGTCTCGGAGAGTGAGGGGCGCACCTGTGTTCACATCTATACCTGACGCGCCTTGCTGAGCTTTTTGCTTACTGATTAGCATCGCAACCTGCTGCCGGTGCGCGTTCTCCTCCTCGACACCTACCGTGCGGGTGCGCTGAGCCTCGTTCTCACTGACACGAGCGTTGTACTCACTGACACCCTGTCGGTACCTACCCTCAGCCCGCTGTTGATTCGCCTTAAATATAGTAGATACCCCGGTAATGCTTGCTTGTAATAGAACTGGATTGCACATATCAGTGGTACCTCTCAATGTGAAATGGGTGAAACTGCTCGCTGTCTACGCCGTATTGTATCGCAGGCTCTATCGTAAAGCCTAATCTCTTGAGCCAAACGACGCTTTTCACGTTCCGTTGGTGTACATAGTTGCACAAACGCGGGCACACCGAGAGCATCTCTTTGATGACGGGACCTGTCTGTGTTAAAAACTCACGGGGGTACCGCAGTGACGCATTAGATGCAAGCATCCACACCACACCAGTCCCTGACAGCAGGTCGCCCCGGATCAGTCCCAACATCGCAAGCGGCGCGCTATCGTACACGGCGATTGAAGCATAGTCCGACAGCCCCCATCCAAAGCGTAGTGCTTCTGCGGGCGTGTGGTGATGTGACGCCCAGACCTCCTCGGCGTCCGACAGCCGCATGTCCTCTGCGATACTAGCAACAAGGGGCTCTCGCGGTGCGACAAACTCCACTGGCATGTGTCAGCCCCCGACGTCGAACGTGGGGATGACCGACAGCACGGCGTGTGGCAGGGGGTCTCTCTGCTCGATACGTACACCGCCGCCCTTTGCCCATAGGGGATCGACTACTTGCTCAGCTTTATAAGTCTTCAAAGCCAGCTGATCGTAGTCGTCTCCGTAATCACGAGGCTTGATCTCATACATCTCGCCGGTGGTGCCGTCGTCTTTCCTCGGTCCTATCCAGCCGCCTAGCGACTTCTCCAACTCAATCGTCACTTTCGACACCGATATGTTCTGAGCTTTCACACTTTCACTAGGGGTGTCGATGTCAAGGGTCTCTATCGCGGGAGTGTACCTCAAACCCACGTGGACTTTCGACGCCGCGACATCTAGCGTGATGCTTCCGGACGTAACCACCTGATCAGGTACTGTGTAGCCGTCCGATAGGATAGCAACCTCTTCACCTTCCAGGTGGTCGAGCCCGCTGATTACCGTCGCAGGAGCGCCGTCGTATGTAAGACCCGAATCAACGAAAAATGCATCTTCAGTTGCGGTTTCTTCGCGAGGCTCCATCCGCTCGATGTGGCGCACATCTGTGCCGTTGATATTGCGTTTAACGATCAAGTATACCGCAGACCGACCATCTTCGAGGATCGAGGCCGCAGACTCAACCTCACCGAGGGTGGTATGTCGGTGCCAGCCCCACACTTGATGCTCACG
>JAAETT010000342.1 GCA_024228115.1 bacterium | reverse complement strand
CGGCCTCAGGGGCGCGCCGAGCTGCGGATCGCTGCCGAGCCCTCCACCCGCAAACGATTCAATCGGGCACTCGAACAACTCGCCGCCTGACCCGGACCAATACCCTCAGACGCCCAGATCTAACGACGGATTGGGGCTAGCTCTGAACCTGCCAGGACCCATCGCTCTCGCGACAGGCAGTCCCGGTGGTCTCGTGGCTCTCGTTTCCAATCTTGATGTCCTGGCGGTACTGCCGGCAGTACTGTCCATTGGCGAGCTGGTACGTGCGCGTGGGCGTCACGGTCCCGGAGTTGCCGGAGTCCGGATTGCTCCACGCCACGCTCGAACCCGTACGCCCACCCTCGAAGGCCTTCTGCGCGGCCTCCCTTGCCATGCGCTTGTCGCGATCGTCGAGCTTCTTGCCCGCGTATCCGCCAATCAGACCGCCGCCGATCACAGCCGCCGCGATGACGGCCGGGTTCGCATTGGTGGCGATGGCAATGCCCGCGCCGGCGGCGGCGCCCAGCACGGAGCCGAGTACCGCCTTGGGGTTGTCGCTCGCCGTCTCCTGGACGGTTGCGCAGCTCGCCAGAGCCGTCGCCAAGAGACAGATCAGGAGCCTGGTCGACGCCTGGTGGATCATTCGGGTTCTCCCTGTTCACGGACGGAGATGCGGAGAGTCGTCGACTCGCAACAAGACTTCAACCCCGCAGGTACGGGCTTCAGAAGCCCGGCGGACGATAGGGCTCGTATCACGGCAATCTTCACGAGTTCGCCACCCTCGAAGCCGTGGGAGGCGTCCGTGTCGGCGGCGGTCAGGGCCGGCAGGGTGGCCCGCCGGGTCGGCGCGGAATGGCATGAGAGGACCAGCGCGGCCAAGCCCGCGATGCAGAGACGGATCGAGGGGGTCATTCGTCGATCCGCATGCCGGCTATGTCCTCCTCGAGTTCGCGCCGCCGGCGGACCTGCGGGCGGACCGTCGCACTGCCGAGCCGTTCGATCACGCCGTCGTCGATGCTGCGCAGGTTGTCGCGTGCCGTCGCTTCGATGCCGCCGTGGGGCGCCAGGGCGTGCTCCGCGATCGCTGCGTCGAGCTCCGCGAAGTGATCGAATAGGATCCGCTTCACCTCGGCGATCGCTTCGGGGTTGGCCTGCACGGAATGGCCGGAGCGGATGACTCGCTCCGAGAGAGCATGATCGAGATGTGCGCTCTCGTAAGCCACCACGCCGTCGTTCTGCCCCGCGGGTGGGCCGGCGCCCGTCACGGGGATGATCGAGTGGACGCCGACACCCGGCGCCTCGCGCAGCGAGCCGAGGGCGACCAGGAAGCGGTTGCCCGGGGTCATGTTGTCGAGGCTCGTGGGCAGCCGATCGAGGCGGTTGAGAATTCGCAGGTCTTCGTTCCGCGTCAGGGTCTCGGCCAGCCGCCCCGCGATGTCTCCCGGCAGGGAGACCAGGCCCGAGATCCACCGGGCGATGCTGCGCAGCGCCTGGTAGCTGCCGCCATGAGGTGTCGAGATATAAACCACGCGTCGGACGAAGGGCAGCGAATCGAAGAACACCGCGGGCTCGAAGAGGTCGCGCGTCTCGTCCGAGACATCGAGCTCCGCGAAGGGCCGATCGGACACACTATCCCAGAACACTGCCCCCGAGCTCACCGCCTGCAGCTTCGTGAGCAGCCCACCTTGACTGTGACCGATGACGACCATGTGCTGAAGCGCGAGATCCTTCCCTTCCGGGTCGAGGTCGGCCACCGTATCGTGGAGCGCCTTGCGAAGCCGACTTCCCGAGAATAGGACGGGGTTGCCCGTGTTGTAGAGGAAGAGGCAGAACTGGATCCGGTCGGCGATCTCCGGATCGCCCTGCAGCTCGTTGATCATTTCCGCCCAGCGGGCCGGCGTGGATGCGGTGCCGTGCACGAGCACGACCGGAACCCGGCCGGGCCGGTACGGGTGCAGCAGGATCAGGCCGTCGGGCACGTCCTGGAAGGGATTGAAGTCGCCGCTGAAGAAACCGCCCAGCTCGAAGCTCCAGATGAGAGGGTTCTCGAGCCCGAAGGCCAGCGAGGCGGTCGGCTCGTATTCGAGGGGGACGACCCGATCGTCGATCCGCACTTCCTCCTGCTGGTCGAGGACGTAGATCTCGAGTGCAGCGCGAACCTGCCCCTGGGTCACGGCGGCCAGCGGGTCCTCGATGCGGAGCAGCGCCGTGATTGGCACCTGGACTTCCTTGCCGACGCTGTGGCCGGACGCCTCGCCCTCGATTCGTTCGACCTTGGCGGACAGCGCTGCGCCGATGCCGACGCGGCGGTAGCGATTGCGCAGCCCGCGCACCTCGAGCTCGGAGCTCGGGACGATGTCCCGCAGGCGATAGCCGGACCAGCCAAGTTCCGCGGAGTCGACGCTGAGCTCGATCTGCCCGTACGGGAGCTCCCAGTTCTTCTGCAAATCGTACAGGCCGGCCGCGCCGACGCCCGAGAAGCCGCGCGCCAGACCTCGGTTGTAGAACTCGGCCGCCAGGCGCAGACCCGGATCGAATGGACTCGGCCGCGCGTGATCTCCCTGCGGAAACAGATAGGCGTACGCGGCGATTGCGGCGGCCCGGTACCAGAGCGGATCCCGCGTCCGGTCGCCGTGTGCGAAGCTCAGCTCGGCAAGCCCGAGCAGGCGCTCGGACGTGTTCGGCCCGCCGAGCCCCCGCCGGATCACCTCGAGTGCGGCCGCGGGGTCGTCGTCGTAGGCCTTCACGAGTGCCAGGCGGTCGAGGAGCTGTCGGCTGCGCTGGCTGGGCTCGGATCCCGTGAGGACGCTTTGGCTGAGCTCGAGGCGCAGCTCGCGCGGGCCGACGCGCTTCACACTGATCGGCGTGGCGCAGCCAGCGAGCAGCGCCGCGACGAGGATGAGAACGAGATGGGGGATCGAGCGAGCTTCACGCATCGGTGGAGGGGATCTTTCCCGAGTCGAATCGAGGACGCCACTTCCGGGTCTGGTTTCGATACCATGGTCGCGGCACTCTCGAAGAAGAGGTGTTCATGCCGAGATTCCGTCGATCTTTCTGTCTGGTTCTGTGCGTCGCCGCACTGATCCTCCCTCTTGGGTGTGGTTAGGAGGAGGCGCCCTCGGTGGACGTCATCCGCCCCATCAACGTTCTCGAAGTCGGCGGCGGCGCGGAGATCTCGAAGCAGGTCGAAGGCGAGATGGGCGAGTGAGCCGCGATCGTCAGCGCCCTATTCGGGGCTATGCTGCCGGGGCTGGGGTGCATAGGAGTCGCGTATGGATCAGAAGAAACCGTCCGGGGGAGAGGAGGGGCCCGGCTTCCTCGATTCCCTGGCTCGCCTCTTTCGGAGACACGAGGAAGCTCCCGAGCTGGAGCCCGAGCTCCAGCGCGACGGTGGCTTGGATGCGCTGGGCGCGGAGTTCGAGACGGCCGTGAGAGAGATGCTCGAACGGGTCGAGACGCTGCGCCCCGACGCCGGTGAGCGACTGGCTCCCGAGGGCGCCACGGGGGAGGAGCACGAGGCCGCCTGGCAGCGGCGCATGGCGGCCCGCCAGAATCGGCTGGAGGATCTCCGCCGACGGATCCGCAACGACATCAAGCAGATGCATGAGCGCCTGGCGACGGGTGTCAGCGGAGAGGCCCTCGACGAGGTGACCGAAGCCATGCAGGAGCTCCAGGGGATCGTCGCGCAGGGGGAGGCTTCGCACGAACTCCTCCCGCGCGCACGACATGCGATCGCCGAGAGGATCCGCCAGGAGTCGGGCGAGCTGGCAGTCGCACGCCTACGTCAGCTCCTGGAACGCGCGCAGCTTGCGTGGCCCGATCCCACACACTACCGCCAAGGGGCGAGCGAGGAGGACGTCGAGCGATCCCGCAGCCGCCGCTTAGCCGAGACGCGCGAAGCCTTCCTGGCCCAGGGGTTCGGGTCCACGGCCGAGCGCTGCGTCGGCATCGTGACCGGGTGGGGAGCCGACTACCCCGACCCGGGCTCACCGCTCTGGGAGGAGTGCGTGCTGGAGGGCGTGGGCGCTGGCATCCGCGGGCAGCTGGCGCACGAGTTCGTCGAGCTGCTTCGCAAGGACAGCGACGAGATCCTCGCGGGCATCGAGGAGCTGATCGGCAAGGAGATCGCCGAGTTGCGACGCGTGCTTCGTGCGGGCGTCACTTCGATCGCGCAGGCGAACCAGGCGGTGGCAAGTGCGCTGAAGGCCATCGACCTCGTGACGCCCGACGTGGCGTGGAGGCACCTGCGCGCCCGCGCTCCGCACGCGCGCGGCGAATGGAAGGGCTGATCGGGCTCACGGTCACGCCGCCGGCGTTCGCCAAGATTGTGGGGATGATCCTCACGCCCCAATTCAGCTTGCGATGGATGCACCAACGCCACGAAGCGGCGCGATAGCCCAGGTCGATCTCTTCGCGGATGGCTCGGCGGGACAGGCCCGCTCGACCGATCTCCTGGAATCGTATGCAACGGTAGGCCGGCCGCGGATCGGTCGTAAACGACCCGGCTCTTCCGCTGCCAAGGAACTCCCTGCATTTGGACGAGCCGGTGGTGCTCGGTCTCTCGTAGAGGACGCGCGCCATAGTTTCCAAGCCGCTCACCGGTCATGTCGCAATCTGGATAGCAGTGAGAGGGTCGACTGGCTATTACGTGAGCCGGACCCTCGCGACGCCCACCCTTCGGCTCTGCGAGGTCGAAGGCGCCGGAGTGAAAGATGATCGAGAATCTGTCTCGAAGGCGATTCCTGAAGATCAGTGCCGCCACCTTCGGCGCCAGCGCGATCGGACATTTCCCCGTCGGCTGCGGCTTCGGGGAAAGCGGCGGGCCTGCAACGGGAAACGTCGAGAAGTTCGCCACCTTCTGTGAGATGTGCGGCTGGTTCTGCGGCGCGATCGCCCATGTCCGCGACGACAAGCTCTGGAAGATCGAGGGGAATCCTCTCGATCCGGGGTGTCGCGGCCGCCTCTGCCCGCGCGGAACGGCCGGCGTCGGGGCGCACTACGATCCCGACCGATTGCAGGCCCCCCTCATACGCGTCGGTGAGCGCGGCGATCTGCGCTGGAAGGTCGCGACGTGGGATGAGGCGTTCAACTATATCGCCGACAAGATGAAGGGGATTGCCGCGAAGCACGGCCCGGAGTCGATTGCCTTGTGGAATCACGGCTCCGGAGGGCGCTTTATCTACCACGTCATGAGGGCCTACGGCTGCAACAACATGGTGATGCCGTCCTATGCACAGTGCCGCGGCGCGCGTGACGTCGGGTACAAGCTCACCTACGGCACGGAGATCGGCTCGCCGGAGATCACGGACATCGCCAACACGAAGTGCCTCGTTCTGATCGGTTCCCACCTCGGCGAGAACATGCACAACACGCAGGTGCAGGAGTTCGCGCAGGCCGTCGAGAACAAGGCGACGATCATCGTGGTCGACCCGCGCTATTCCGTGGCCGCGAGCAAGGCGAAGTACTGGCTTCCGATCAAGCCCGGGACCGACATGGCGCTGCTGCTGGCTTGGATGAACGTACTCATCACGGAGGGCCTGTACGACAAGGAATTCGTCGCGGAGTACGGACATGGCTTCGACCAGTTCGCAGCGTCCATCGCCGAGAACACGCCCGAATGGGCCGCGGCGGAAACCGACATTCCCGCGGAGACCATCCGTGCAACCGCGCGCGAGATCGCGGCCTTCCGACCCGCGACGCTCGTCCATCCCGGTCGGCGGGCCAACTGGAACGGTGACGACACCCAACGAAGCCGAGCGAACGCGCTGTTGAACGCGCTCTTGGGAAATTGGGGGCGCAAGGGCGGCTTCTTCCTCCGCTCCAGCATGCGCGTCGCCAACTATCCCTTCCCCGCGTATCCGCCTGCCGTCAAGCCGCCGGTCGACAACCCCGACGGACGCTGGCCGTTCGCGCACAAACCGGTCGCGAACGGGCTGCGCGATGCGACCATCAGCGGCAAGCCCTACCCGATCAAGGCCTGGGTCGTCTACGCCTGCAACGTCGCCTTGACGATGCCGAACCCGCCGGAAACGCGCGAGGCGGCCGACAAGCTTGATCTGCTCGTCGTGATCGACACGCACCCGTCCGACACCGCAGGCTATGCCGACGTCGTCCTACCGGACACCACGTATCTCGAACGCCACGATGACTTCTACCTAGGGTCGGGCCGGCAGGGATGGGCGACGCTGCGCCAGCCCGTCGTCGCGCCTCCCGCCAACCAGCGGCCCGCGTGGTGGATGGCCAAGCAGCTTTCCCGGCGCCTGGGCGTTGCCGAGTACATGCCGTTCGAAGACATGGATGAATACCTCGCGAAACGTTGCGAGCTGAGTGGCATCGACTACGACGAGTTCCGCGAGAAGGGCATCGTGATGGGCCCGAAGCAGCCGATCACGATCGAGGAGGGTGCTTCGATCTCGTTCGACACGCCGTCGAAGAAGGTCGAGTTCTACTCCGATCAGCTGGCCGAGGCGGGCTTCGACCCTGTGCCGAAGTACACGCCACCGGACGACGCGCCCGCGGGCTACTACCGCCTCATCACCGGGCGCGCTCCGATGCACTCCTTCAGCAGGTCGCAGACCAATCCGCTGCTGCAGGGGCTGATGGACCAGAACGAGGTCTGGGTGAACGCCGATACCGCCGCCACACTGAACCTGGAGAACGGTGAGTACGTGGTGTTGAAGAACCAGGATGGCGTGGCCTCCAGTCGCGTGCGGGTGAAGGCGACCCAGGGCATCCGGCCCGACACAGTCTATCTGGTCCACGGATTCGGGCACAAGAACCCCATGCTCAAGGGCGCGTACCTGAATGGCGCAAGTACCTCTTACCTCAACACGAGCTACAAGACCGATCCGCTGATGGGCGCAACGAGTCTCCATACGAACTTCATCACCTTCGAAAAGGAGGCGTAGGTGCCGCGCTTCGGAATGGTCATCGACACCAAGAAGTGCGTCGGATGCATGGACTGCGTCGTGGCCTGTCAAACGGAGAACGACGTACCGCAAGGATTCGCCAAGGACTGGCTCGTCACCGAAGTCACGGGCACGTTTCCGGACCTGTCGATGGAGATCCGAAGCGAGCGCTGCCACCAGTGCGACAACCCGCCTTGTGTGTATGTCTGCCCGACGGGCGCGAGTCACATCGAGGACTGGGGCAAGACCGTTCAGATCACGGAGGACAAGTGCATCGGCTGCAAGGCATGTCTCGCGGCTTGTCCCTACGGAGCCCGCTTCACGCATCCCGACGGTTACGCCGACAAGTGCACGTTCTGCATACACCGCGTCAAAGAAGACCTCGATCCGGCATGCGTCTCGGTGTGCCCGACGCACTGCATGCACTTCGGCGACCTCGACGACGCGGAGAGCCCCGTCAACAAGCTGTTGAATTCGCGGGAATCGCACGTGGTGCTCCCGGAAGCGGGCACCAAACCACGAGTCCACTACCTGAAGTGAGGTTGATCTGAGCAATGTCCCCGGTCGAGATCACGACTAGCCGTCTCAATCAACATGTGGACCCGGTTCTCACGGTCTGGGCATGGGAGATCCCGGTATACCTGTTCGTCGGCGGTCTGATCGCCGGAATGATGATCATCGCCGGCCTCAACATGCTCAGGCTCGCGAAGGGTGAGCGCTCCGAAGACTTCAACAGCGTGCAGTCGCCAATCCTGGGCTTCCTGCTGCTCAACATCGGGATGGTCGCGCTGTTTCTGGACCTCTCGTACAAGCTCCACGTCTACCGCTTGTTCATGGCGTTCAAGCCCTTGTCGCCCATGTCCTGGGGCTCGTGGATCCTGATCTTGGTGTACCCCGTTCTGATCAGCTCTTCGCTGATCCGACTGCCGCAGGCCTGGCCCTGGCTCGGCGAACGCATCCCTATCGTGCAGCGACTGTCCGAGGCGCTAACCACGCGCACCCGTGTGATCAAGATCCTCGGCTATGCGAACGTCGTCCTCGGCATCTGCCTCGGCATCTACACCGGCATCCTCCTGTCGACGATGGTCGCCCGACCGTTGTGGAACAGTGCGATCCTTGGGCCCCTGTTTCTCGTCTCCGGGCTGTCGACGGCGGCGGCCGCCATCCACCTCGTCTCCAGCATTACGCCCGGATCCCCCTCTCCGAGCGGGTTCCTCGGCGGCGCACTTGCGGCGCTCGTGCAACCGCTCGGCGCCAACCCGCCCGGCCCGGGCACCCAGAACTCACTGGTCCGCGCAGACCAGATCTTTCTCTCGGTGGAGCTGGTCTTGATCGGCCTCCTCCTCGTGGGGCTGCTCTCTGGGTCGGCCTCTCAGGTCGCCGCGGTGGACATCCTGATGAGCGGCAAGTACGCGGTCCTGCTCTGGGCTGGCGTCATTGCGCTCGGCATCTTGACCCCCCTGCTGCTCCAGGCGTTGCAGCTTTCTGACCGGATTCGGCACACGATCATCCCGGCGATTCTCGTGCTCGCCGGCGGCCTTGCGCTCCGTTGGGTCGTGGTGGGCGCCGGCCATGCGAGCCGCATGGTCGCGGCCGGTGGAATGTAGGAGGTAGATCACCATGCAAAGACAGCCTGCAACTCCAGCGCGCCTGGCGGCGATCGCCCCGGCAGCCCAGCGAGACATCGTGCGAGCCGTCGCTGCGGCGCGACCGATCGACGATCTGCTGGGTTGGTTGATCGCCGAATACCCGGATGCCAACCGCGAGTGGGTCTTCGCAGCGCTCAAGGCAATCTACGAAGGGGGCTTCGAGATCGCCTCGGCCAGCCAGCAGATGAAGAGCTACAGAATCGGGCGCGAAGAACTCAAGGCCTTTCCTCAACGCGTGGCGTGAGGTGCAAGAGCAGCAGGCCAGCCGCATCCGCCTGCCCCGACCCGCTTGTTCTACCTACTCTCCAGGTCGCCATCCCAAAGATCAGATAGAAAGCAAAATCGCTCAGAACTTCCGATCAACCCCACTAGCCTGAACTATGCACGAAAGTTGGCTGAGAAGCTGGCTTTCCAATGTTTCAGCGTGCCGCGCGGCGATTGACGCTGACGGATCTCGTTTTGGGTGGTCGATGCCCATTCCGTGGCGCGAATGCGGAGTGTGCTT
>JAAETT010000341.1 GCA_024228115.1 bacterium | reverse complement strand
GCTCGTGATGACCGAGACCCTCTCGGCCTGCGCCGTGATGCGCGGCTCGGAACGCCGCCACCTTCGCCGAAGCGCGCTTCACCCTGAAGACCGGCTGGCCGTGCAGCTCTTTGGCGCCAAGGCGAAGACCCTCGCGGATGCGTGCCGGCTACTTGACGATCAGGCGTCCGGTGGATCGATCTGAACCTCGGATGCCCGTTTCCCAAATTCATCCGCAAGGGTGCGGGCGCTGCCTTGATGCGAACGCCGCTCGAGATCGGGCGCATCGTCGAAGCCATGCGCAGGAGTTTCGGCGGTGTCCTCTCCGTCAAGATGCGGAGCGGCCCACTGGGGTTGCACTGTTGGCGATCCGTCCTTGATCTCCCCCTGGGGTACTTGTCAAGTGATCCCCTTATCGGACACGAATCCCCCGTTGGAACTCCTATTCTCACTCACCCAGGAATCGTGGCCCAACTGGACCTACTACATCCACTCGAGTCCCGAGATCAGAGCCCTCTGGCAGCGACCGAACCCAGCCACGCGCGAGATGATTGGCGAGATTACCGGACGGACATTCGACACCGAAGTGTCGACGTACTGCGAGGGCCAGCCGACCCAGTACTTCATGCGCCTCCTCACATTGAAACTCTGGCTGGACCAGCGGTCGGCGGCAGTGCGGGCAAGCACTGGACGCCCCGAACAATGAGACTTGAACGCTGCTGGGCGACGCTGTTCTGCGCGAGATGTCGGCTCGGCATGGGGAACGGATGAATACTGAGCAAGTCGGTCAAGTGGGAGCCGGGATCGTCATCATCGGTCGTAATGAAGGGGAGAGGCTCGTTCGCTGCTTGGAGTCGACTCGTCCACTCGGCCTCCCCACAGTGTACGTGGACAGTGACTCGCAGGATGCCAGCGTAAGGATCGCGAAGGAAAGGGGCGCGATCGTCGTCGAACTCGACATGAGCATCCCCTTCACTGCTGCTCGGGCCAGAAACGCGGGAGTAAACCGACTGCTCGAGGTAGAGCCTGACCTCCAGCTGATCCAGTTCGTGGACGGTGATTGCGAGATCTGTCCCGGGTGGCTCGAAGCAGCCGCAGAGTTCTTTCTCGAGAGCCCCGGAGTCGCAGTATTGTCGGGCTTGCTCCATGAACGCGATCGGTCCGCCAGTGTCTATAACCGTCTGGCTGATCTCGAGTGGCAGAACATGCCAGTTGGGGAGGGGCACTCCTCAGGTGGCAACATGATCGTCCGCCGCACCGTCTTCGAGCGGGTAGGCGGCTTCAACGAGGAGATGATCGGCGGAGAAGAGCCCGACCTCTGCAGTCGCATTCGCGCAGCTGGCTTCGGTGTCTATCGCCTCGACCGGGACATGGCAATCCACGACAGTGCGATGTTTCACTTTCACCAGTGGTGGACGCGCCAGGTGCGGTCGGGTCACAGCTACCTCGAGCTGCAGACTCTTCGAGAGAAGGGTTCACGATCTCCCTGGGCTCGGCAGATCGTCTCCATCCTCTTCTTTGGAGGTGCGCTGCCTCTGGTCGTTCTCCTCGCTGCCCCCGTCACGGCCGGAGCGAGCCTAGTGCTTCTCCTCGTGTACCCCCTACTCGCTCTGAGGATTGCGCTCAGGCAGCGGCAGGGGGGAACCCCGTCAGCCGACGCCCTGCTCTACGGGGCGTCTTGTGTCGTGGGCAAGCTGCCGACCGCGCAAGGCATCACTACGTTCCTGCTGAACCGATTCGTACTGCACCGCGCGAGCACGCTCATGGAGTACAAGGGCGCGCGGTCGGGAAATCCGGACTCTGGGGGGGGCGAGTGAGGGGAAACTCTCAGCTCAGGTGTGTACACGACCGATTGTAAAGAAGCCACCGGATCAGCCATGATCTTGGGAAGGGGACTGGGCGATGCGATCGCGAGGCAATCGAGGGAGCGGGACGGTACCGGGCCAGACGGCCATCGTCTTCGGCTCCTTTGCACCCCCGTCGCACCCCTGTGGCGTCACGGCCGCTATGCGAGCGGTCACTTCTTCCTGTTTGAGTGAACGCTGCAACCTGGAGATCGTCAGCACGCTCAGGCCGGACCAGCCCGACCGAGGCATGATCCTGCGCGTCTCGTTTGGTGCCTGGCTGGGCATGACGACGATCGTCCGCATCTTGCGTTCCGGCGCCAGCCTGGTCGACGTCCACGCCGTGAGCGGCCGCGACCTCCTCAAACACTCGGCCGTCCTAATCGGCGCGAAGCTCGTTGGTCGCCCTTCGATTCTGCGTATCCACGGGGGTGACTTCGACCCCGTGTACGCAACATCCGGGTCCACCGCAAAGCGACTGATCCGCTGGATCCTGCGCATGCCGTCTCGAGTCGTGCTGCTCTCAGATAGATGGGCGGAAACGGTCCGCCAAATCGAACCTCGGACACACACGTTCGTGCTCCCGAACGCGGTCGATTGCGACGAACTCGCGGCAATCGCAGAAGAACGCCCCGCTGAGGCCAACAGCGCGCTCATGTTGGGCAATCTTTGTGAACGGAAAGGCCACTTCGATGCCCTGGAGGCGTTGGCCGCAGCCAGGAAGCAGCACCCGAGCATGGAGCTCCTTCTCGCTGGAGCCGAGCGAGACGAGGGCGCAATGGCGGAACTCGAGGAGCGCGCTCGCGAGCTGGGGATCGAGGGAAGCGTTCACTTTCTCGGACCCGTCTTCGACCAGGAGAAGCGCTCCGCACTGAAACGGGCGGGGATCTTTCTCCTCCCATCGCACGTCGAGAACATGCCCGTATCCGTCATGGAGGCGATGGGCGCGGGACTTCCCGTAATCGGCTCACGCGTGGGCGCAGTCCCCGAGATGATCGAGGATGGAGTCACCGGCTTCCTGATGGAAGCGCGAGACCGATCCTCACTGAAGCAGCGCTGGATCGAGCTGCTGGAGCGCCCGGAACTGCGCCGCGAGATGGGAATGCGCGGACGCGATCGCGCCCAACAGCTCTGGAGCCGGAACCTCGTGGGCAGCCGAACCGCCGACCTCTACGACGAACTCCAGCCCGCAGGCTGAGAGCCCCCACCCCCCCCAAGAAGACTCAGGGGGAGGAGAGCAGCAGGGGCGGCATTGGACGCGCCGGGACGGGGGGGATCGGCGTCAGAGCGACGCTACTCGAAAAGGCCCCGACGTGCATCGGCGCCGTGCCCAGTGGAAACTGACTGCTCGCGGAGAAGTCTACTCGGCTCGCTGGGATCGCCATCCCCGCGCTGAGCAAGGGGTGATTCTCCTGCAGGCTGTAGTCAGCCCAGTCCATAGTAGCGGGGTGTTGCACGAACGGAACGCCGTCATCCACGATGACATTGCAGCTGGAGCAACGAGCCGTGTTGCGGCCTCCGTCTTCGAGCATGACTCGACCCGAGGCATCCGGCGCGAAGAGCAAGTTGTTTGCGACAAACGTGTCGGTGGGGACCGAGGATCCGTGGGTCCGAATGCGAATCGCCACGACATCGCCCAACCGTCAGGACCGAGCTTGTAGAAAGTGTTGCCATAGATGCGATTTCGGCTGGCCTCTGGCGCAACCGGTACCCCGTTGTCGACGCGGGCATTCTCCACCAAGATGAAGGTGAAGTCCGACGCTCCGGTCATGTTGACTATGTTGTTTCGCACCATCGAATCGGCACCCCAAACTGCGATGAACTGATTCGTGCGGGGACCCGCGGTCAACAGATTGCGTTCCAAGATGATCCGCTCGATGTGTTCATTGCGCTTGTCACCAGAGCTCGAGCTGGCATTTCTGCTCTGTGGCCCAAAACCGACCGGCCACTGCCCTTCGGTAGTCGAGCAGTCGATGTGGTTGTCAGAGAAGATCACGTACGCAGTAGGATGACCTGCCAAGGGGTTGTTGCCATCCCACTCGACGCCATGAACCTGGGTCTGCCCCGATTCCGTAGACACTTTGGTTAGACCGTGAGACCCGGCTCCTCCGGATCTCTTCTTCGTTCAGTAATGAACGGGGGTTCGGGGGCGGAGCCCCCGAGTCTTCCGTTTCCGTTCTTGAGCTCGAATT
>JAAETT010000340.1 GCA_024228115.1 bacterium | reverse complement strand
GGCCTCAGGGGCGCGCCGAGCTGCGGATCGCTGCCGAGCCCTCCACCCGCAAACGATTCAATCGGGCACTCGAACAACTCGCCGCCTGACCCGGACCAATACCCTCAGACGCCCAGATCTAACGACGGATTGGGGCTAGGGGCATCGCGTGCAGGGTGAGCCGTCAACCCGCCTTCTTCTTCCAAGCGAGTGGCCGAGGTATCGCGCCCTTCGATTGCGTGCGCTCGCCGACTCACCAGATTCGTTTGGAAGCACGCTCGATTGGGAACGCGCGAAGCCGGATCAGTGGTGGCTTGAGCGTCTCGTCTCGGCAGAGGATTCTGACCTTCCCCTTGTCGCAGAGGTCGATGGCCGGGCGGTCGGGCTCGCGTGGGGAAAGCTGAGTACCACACAGCGCGACTGTGCCAACGTCTATCAGATGTGGGTCGATCCCGAGGTCCGTGGCCAGGGCATCGGCCGCATGCTTCTCGCCGCGATCGTTGACTGGGCCCGCACCCTCGGTGTATCGAGACTTGATCTCACAGTCGCACGACCAAACACTGTGGCGGTACAGCTCTACGAGGGTTCGGGGTTTCACGCCATCGGCGAACCGCAGCCCCTCCGGCCCGGCTCCGCCGTTCTTGCCCAGGCGATGACCCGGCAGCTCGAGACGCTGACCGGTCGGGCTGATCCTTAACAGAAGTCCGGGGACATGGTTTTCACCTTTTCGTTTCCGGTGATCTTGCCGGTCTTGAGATCAATCCTTCCGAGGATCGTGTTGTAGTAGACGATATTCCAGATCTCATCTTCAACCTCCTCGAACCCGACGTCCTCTCCGAGGAGCGCCTTGCTGAGATCGTACTACCCGCTCTTCATGCGAAAGGTCCCGCATGCACTGACGCGTCGCACCTCGAAGTGGCCAGGGCAATTGGGTGGCTTCGGGCGTGAGGTGTACTCCTTTCTCGAGGGCTTCCATCGGTCGGCTGGAAAATCTCCGTCGAGAGCCTCGTGGGGTCGTTCGTGGTTGTAGGGGTGGCTAGTGGAGCGGAGACCCGAGCTGGTTAACGGTCTCACGAGGGACCCTACGGCTATCGGTCTTCCGCCCCGGTTGAGAAAGGCCGGTGGGCAGTGCCTCTGCTCACCGGCCGCTTCATTCAACCATGCCTAGCATCATATGAGCGGCTGCAACCGACTGGGCCACCGCCAGGCGGGTTGAGGCATGGTAACATCGGGGTTCCACTCAGGTGGCTCAAAGTGGTCGGACAGCCCGCCCAGCGGTTGAGCCGCGTGTCCGTTGGGCAGCAGAGCCTTGCAGGATCTCGGCATCGGAGTTCGTCGATTGAACCCGGAACTCTACGAATGCCATGGCGAGCTACACGAGGTGCGCGAACTCCGCGTTCATCGTAGGCCGAACTTTGGGACGCATCAGCGTCCAACATGGTTGCTATGAAACTGATTCTTCTTTCCGCGCTCGTGTTGTTCACTGGCTGTTCAGCCGAAGCGCCCCCTGTCGCCGAGAAGACGCCAGGAACCGTCCTCTACACCAACGCCCGAATCTACACGCTGAACCAGGGCGGTCCTTGGGCGCACGCAATGGTGACCCATGGGCCTGACATCGAGTTCGTCGGCTCTGAGCAACGCGCCCGAGCGCTCGTCGATGAGACCGCTCTCGAAGTGGATCTGAACGGTGCGTTCGTTCTACCCGGATTCATCGATACCCATACCCATCCAGGCTTGGTGGGGACCCTTCAAGTCGACGAGGATGAGTCGCTCGCGGGCCAGAAGCTCCCCACGACATCGAAGGACGAACTCTACGCGTTCCTCGAGGAGTACTCTGCGAACCATTTCTGGCAGCCACTCGTGATGCTTGGGGAGTGGGATGTTCAGATGTTCTTGCCCGACGGTCCTACCAAGGAAGATCTGGATCGGTTCTTCAAATACAAGCCCGCCCTGCTGTTCGACAATTCGGGACACAGCATGTGGATGAATTCGATGGCGCTGTGGTTTCTCGGGATCGACGAAAGTACTCCCGACCTGAGCCCTGGCATCTCGTACTTCGTGCGCGACGAGCGTGGTGAGCCGACCGGCTGGGTCAAGGAGTGGGCCGCGATGCCGTATCTTGAGAAGTACCTGGTCCCCAGTAGGGCCGAGCTGAAGGAAGGGATCAAGGAGTACCTCGACTTCCTGAGCGCGCGAGGGGTGACCACGCTCATGGATGCTGGGAGCTTCGCGTCTCACGAAGAGGTGTACGCAGCGCTGTCCGAGCTCGATCGCGATGGAGCCCTTCCCGTCCGCTACATCGGGAGCTTCCACGTGTGGGCTCCCGAGCACCTGGAAGTCGCCATCGAGGAGCTCCTTGCTCTTCGCGAGAAGTACGGAAGCGATCGTCTCGTCTTCGACACCATCAAGATCCACTTCGACGGCGTGCATGAAGTTCTGACGGGTGGGGCGTTGGAGCCGTACGCAACGGCTCCCGACGTCCGTGGAGGAGTGCTCTTCGAAGCCGAACAACTCGCGCGATTCATCGCGGAGCTGAACCAGGTGGGATTGAATCTGCACCTGCACACCGTGGGCGCTTGGGCGACGCGAGAGGCGCTGGACGCGGTGGAGCAGGCTCGTGGCAAGCTGGGTGAGTTGAAAATCGAGGTGGCGCTTTCCCATCTGGAGTACGTGGCTGCCGAGGACATTCCACGTTTCGCCGCGCTCGGCGTCCATGCGAACTTCACGCCTCACTGGTTCGGTGGCTCGGTGTTCGGCACCGCAGGCGCGTCCAACCTGGGGCCGGAGCGGGCATCTCGCTCGCAGGTGGTCGGCGAGTTCTTGCGAGCCGGGGCCAACGTCACCCTCTCGAGCGATGTGGTCTCCGAAGCGGAGTCGTACCGCGCGGCTCCCTTCCTGGGCATGCAGATGAGCGTGACTCGTCGTGAGTACGACGACCCGACCGGGCCAGTCTTGAGTCCGGCCTCCGCCTCCCTGAATCTCCAGGATGCCATCGAGGCATATACGCTCAGCGGTGCGCGCCAACTCAGGCAAGGGAGTCGCTTGGGGTCCCTCGAGGTCGGCAAGCGCTCGGACTTCGTAGTCCTGGCCGACGATCCGTTCGAGGTCGACATCAACCGACTGCATGAATTGGTTCCGCGAGCTGTCGTAGTCGGAGGGGTGGTAGAAAGCGGGGCGCTGTAGTCGACAGCGGCTATCCGACAGGCGGGAGAACCGAAGCTCCGGCTCCTGCGGGTGCACTTGTTCAAGCTCTGTCCAGTATCCACCGGCCGAGCTCCCTGCGCCTCAATGCTGTTCCGTCGTCGCAGGGTGGTAGGCTGTTGTCCAACGAGCCGTTGCAGCGGACCATCAACAGCTCGCTTCAATTGACGTTGGTTGCTGCCTGGCGGCATACTTCGGTGGTAGAGGTCGGTTCCGGCCAGCGCTGTTGCAGGCCGCTGAACGCCGGTCCGTTGCGTGACAGAAGAAGCCGGTAGGCTTTCGGTGATGGTGACAAGATGCGTTCGCGTAGCCTAGAAGCGTATGACCTTCCCGAACGAGTCCGCACCTACGATGCCGACATGGACATCATGCATCCTCTCCGGTGGAAGATGATCGAAATCGCCTTGGAAGTTCTTCCATTCCAACAAGCGCGTTCCTTGAAAGCCCTCGATCTTGGCGTTGGAACGGGCATGTTTTCGAAGCGATTCTTGGAGACGTATCCAAACTCGAGCGTGGTGGCAATCGACGGAGCTGCCGCGATGTTGGAACTTGCCAAAGCAAGGCTCGGTGGCCTTGGCCAACGCGTGGAATGGTTCCTGTCCGACTTTCGGTCGATTCCCAAAGCAGCCACCAGGCCCGAGACCTTCGATGTAGTGTATTCGTCCTACGCACTTCACCATCTGAACGCTGAGGAGAAACTTGCTGTCCTGAAGTCGATCGTCCAAGCGATCAACCCAGCTGGCTGGCTCTTGAACGCAGATATCGTGGTGGCCGAAGCTCCCGATCTGGAACGGCGCATTCAGGAGATTCGTGTTGAGGCAGTCACTGGTCGCGCCTCAACTCAGGACAAGCGGTTCCACAACCATGCTGTCACAAGGCAATACCTCGATGACCTTGAATTGGCGGAGCAGGACCAGCCGCAGACACTGGACACGGATATCCAGATTCTTCGTGAATCCGGAATTACCAATGCTGAGGTGTTCTGGAAGGAACATCGCGAGACGGTGATGGGTGGGACGAAGCCGACTGACACATAACAAGGGATCGCAGCTGCCAACAGACAGCCGGGGATTCCTGATTTTGATAGCGTTCTGGCGTCGGGGCTCTATGGTACGGCGCTCACGGTCAGCGCTGTCTGTTGCAGCTGAAGCCCGATCCGTCGGGCGGCTACGAGCAAGCGAATCCGTCGCTTCCAGTGTACGACCAAGGCGCAATCGACGGTCCCGGGGTAGAGAGGAGGCGACATGGACAATTTGAAGCGCTTCGAGCAGTACGCGGCGGATTTCGAGGTCGCCTTCTCGGATGATGACTGGTCGGTAGTGGGACGGCATTTTGCAGAGGAGGCGGTCTACGAAACCCTGGCGGGGCCGCCGATGGGTGCGTGCCTCGAAGGCCGCAATGCAGTGCTGGCCTCAATGAAGCAGACACTCGATGGGTTTGATCGAAGATTCGATTCCCGTGAAGTCACCTTTCTCGAAGGTCCGGAAATGCGCGGTGACAGCGTATGGTTGAGGGCGCGCGTGAAATATGCTGTAGCCGAGGCCCCGGATCTCGTTCTCGAAGGCGTCTCGACGGCCACCTTCGATGGCGGACGCATCATTCGCCTAGAGGACAGCTATCCAGATGGCGTCGCGGACACCGTGGTCCAGTATTTGACTGCGCACGGTTCGAAGCTTCATCCCGTCAAAGGCGGCGCAGTCTGACTCAGCAATGATTGAAGTGCGACACCCAGCTTGCCACTGTGGAAGCTTGTCGCGAGCAGCCGCCGAACAAGCCGTTGAACGCGGACGTGGAATAGCGCGGTTCAAATGACCACTGTACCGTTCCGGCATCAACCTTTTCAGGGTCGGCCGCGACCGGCGGCGCCATTCCACGCCGGTTGACGCCAATCCGTCAGCCAACTCGAAGTCGGAGATTCTCGTGAAGCGAATACCCGAACTGCGCGACCTTTCGGACGATCACCACACAGGCCTAGCGCTCGCTCGACGGTGCAGGCAGGTTGGCCGTCCGAACTCCACCGTGTCCCATGAGGCGGTGTGGAAGCAAGTCATCGAAGCATTCGCAGACCATCTTGAGCCGCACTTCCTGATTGAAGAACAACACCTCCTGCCCGCGCTTGAAGCGATCAGTGAGGCTTCTCTGGCCGCCCGGATCCGCGAGGAACACAGTGCTCTTCGCGCCTTGCGAGATGCTGAATCCCCCAGCCCAGCTACGGTCCAGCAGTTCGGTGAGCTCCTCGAGTCGCATATTCGGTTCGAAGAACGCCAGGTGTTTGAGCCTACTCAAGAGCGACTGCCGGCGAGTGCCCTCAAGGCCATCGCTGCGGCTTGCGAAGGCCGCGCGCGGAGCCGCTCAGCTTCTCCGTGACCCGCCGCCAGTTGTCGTCTGTAGACGCTCACTCAGAAGCGTAGAAATCTGATCATTTGGCCGGGGGGCGACGCAGCCCGCCGTTCCGGATTCCGATTCAGATCTTCCGGGTCGAAAGGTCCTTGACCCAGGGCGAACGCCCTCCCGGCTCGACCGG